>DQVA01000127.1 GCA_015661965.1 Candidatus Bipolaricaulota bacterium | reverse complement strand
GAGCTCTCCGGCTACCTCTTCGAGATCACCGAGCGGATCCTGCGCTACATCGACCCGGATACGGGGGAGCCGCTGGTGGAGAAGATCCTCGACACGGCCAAGCAGAAGGGGACCGGCAAGTGGTCCACCCAGTCGGCTCTGGACATCGGCACCCCGGCCCCCACCATCGCCATGGCCGTCTTTTCCCGGATCGTCTCCGCCCTGAAGGACGAGCGGGTGGCGGCGAACGGGGTCCTCCCCGGCCCCGATCCGGCGTTAGGGGTGGACCGCGCCGGGTTCGTCGGGAGGCTCTTCGGCGCGGTGTACCTCTCGGTGATCGCGGCCTATGCCCAGGGGATGAGACAGCTGCGGGACGCCTCCGCGGAGCGGGGTTACGGCCTGGACCTCGCCGAGGCGGCGCGGGTGTGGATGGCGGGGTGCATCATCCGCTCGAAACTCCTTGTGCCCATCCGCAAGGCTTTCCTGGAGCGGCCGGGGCTCCCCCTGTTGTTCCTGGTCGAGCCCTTCAGGTCCGCCTGGGAGAAGCACCAGGGGGATCTCCGCTGGGTCACCTGTCTCGCCCACGAGCACGGGATCCCCACCCCGGCCATGGACTCCGCCCTTACGTTCGTGGACGCCTACAGGACGGCGCGGCTCCCGGCGAACCTGATCCAGGCCCAGCGGGACTTCTTCGGCGCCCACACCTACCAGCGGATCGACAAGGAGGGCACGTTCCACACCGATTGGGAGGCGGTGGCGTGATCTTCTCCCACGCCCCGGGACGCGCGATCACCGAGGGCGAACTCGGGGAGAAGCTGCGGGAGGCCCTGGCCGGGATCGGGAGGGGCGGCGAGCGGTGGCTCGTCATCGTCCCCGACGACACCCGCACCCTCCCCATGCCGGCCATCTTCGCGGCGCTGGCGGAGGGGCTCGCCCCCAGGGTGCGGGAGCTAGCGTTCCTGGTGGCCCTGGGCACCCACCCCTCCATGACCGAGGCCCAACTTCTCTCCCACTTCGGCCCGGGATATCCCGGGCGTCCCCCGAACGTGGTCGTGTACCAACACGCCTGGGACGATCCCTCCTCGTTGGCGGGGCTCGGGGTCATCACTGGGGAAGAGGTCGGAAAGATGTCGCGGGGGCTCCTCCGGGTGGGGGTGGAGGTGGAGATAAACCGGCTGGTCCTGGAGTACGACCGGCTCCTCATCGTCAACCCGGTCTTCCCCCATGAGGTGATCGGGTTCTCCGGGGGGCACAAGTACTTCTTCCCCGGGGTATCGGGCCCGCGGATGGTGAACGTCTCGCATTGGCTCGGGGCCCTGATCACCAACCCCAAGATAAACGGCCACAAGTGGACCCCGGTGCGGGAGATGGTGGAGCGGGCGGCCTCCCTGGTCCCCACCCCCAGGCTCGGCCTCTCGCTGGTCCTTCGGGGCCACGAGTTGGTGGGCGTCTTCCTCGGGGAGGTGGCCGAGGCCTGGGAGGCCGCCGCCGACCTTTCGGCCCAGGTGAACATCAGGTGGGTGGAACGCCCCTACGACCTCGTGATCTCGGTGGCGCCCCCGATGTACCGGGAGCTGTGGACCGCGGGCAAGTGCATGTACAAGCTGGAGCCGGTGGTGGCCGACGGGGGGACCCTGATCATCTACGCCCCCCACATAAAGGAGATCTCCCCCACCCACGGCCGCTGGCTCCTTGCGGTGGGGTATCACGTGCGGGACTACTTCCTCGCCCAGTGGGAGAGGTTCGAGGGGTACCCCTGGGCGGTGCTCGCCCACTCCACCCATGTCAAGGGGATCGGCACCTACCGGGACGGGGTGGAACGGCCCAGGATCGAGGTGGTTCTCGCCACCGGGATCCCGGAGGCGGTCTGCAGGAGGATCAACCTGGGCTATCGGGATCCGGCGACCCTGGATCCCGGGGAGTACGCGGGGAGGGAGGACGAGGGGATCCTGGTGGTCCCCCGGGCGGGGGAGATGCTCTACCGTCTCGCCGACGGCACCGTCCCCGACATCGACAGGTTGTGAGGGGGTCGTGGCCTTCCGCTCCCAGGGGGCCAACGCCGCCGCCGGGCCTGGATTCGGCAGCGTCGGTTTGTCGTCCTATGCTGGCTAAACCGCGCTCGGCTGGGCTAAGGGGCTGCTCGCTGCCTGCGGTGCTGGGATGCCTGTTCCTGGGGCTATTGGCGGTCCCGTCCCGGCAGTGGTTCCGTGGCGAATCTAGTCCTGCTGGTACCTGATGGCGGAGATCACCGCGCCCCGCGTATACTCCCCTCGCTAGATCCAGGAGGCGGACATGTCCCTCACCGAGATCGTGATCCGGGCTTTCAGTGAGGAGGACGCGGCCGGGTTGGCAGCGCTCCTCAACGCCTCTGATTCCGCCTGGCCGGGCACCTTCACCGGCGGTATCCCCTACACCCCGGAACGGGTGCTGGAGCAGCGCCGGGAAAGGGAGTATCTGCTGGACCTGGTAGCCGAGGTGGACGGGGAGATCGTGGGCACCTGCACCCTCACCCGGGACTGGGATGATCCCCAGGCCGCCTATGTCTCCTTCCTGAACGTGCACCCGGAGTGGCATGGCAAAGGGATCGGAAGGCGGCTCCTCCTGGGGGCGGTGGATGAAGCGGTGCGGCTAGGGGTGCCGTACGTGTCCCTTCACACCTGGGCCGGAAACGAACGGGCCCTGCCCTTGTACAAGAAGACCGGCTTCTTTTGGATCCCCGGCACCGACGTGCGCATGGAGAACTACCTCCCTTCGGTTCTGCGGCTCCCCTGGGCGAAGGATGTCTTGGGGGATGCCCATTGGTACGAATGCCTCAAGCGGGAGATCACCCTCGTGGAGGACCGGGAGGAATGGGAAGGCCGGGAGGTGTTCCGCTATCGCCTTGAGCGGGCCGGGAAGTCCCTGGAGGTGGTCATCGACCGGGCGGCCAAGGCCCCCTGTGCCGTGTATGCGGAGGGGTTCTCAGCCGAGCTGTGGCCGGCCCCGGCGGAGCCCCGGGCGGTGCTCCCATTCCGGCTGTGCTGGCGGCTGGTGAATCGGGGAAAGGCCCCCCTCCCCGTGGGCCTGTCCGCCCAGGGGGACCCCGGGGTGGAGGTGGCCGGTGGGGAGCTTGTCACCATAGGGCCGGGGGAGGAGCGGGAGGGGGAGTTCCCCTGCCGGACCGCCCCGGGCTTGGTGGCCGAGCCCCGCGGCCCTGCTCCGGCGACCAGATTGGTCCTGCTCTTCCCCGCTGGAAAAGTGGAGCTGGCCTGCGGCCTCAGGCCCCGGCTGCCCCTGGAGGTATCCTTCGGGCCGACCCCGGCCATCCTCCCGCCGGATAGCCCGAGGAGGCTGCCCCTCTCCCTCACCAACCATCACTATAGCCGCCTCACGGGGCTGCTCACGTTCGCCCCCCGTGAAGGTGTGGCCCTATCCCCCTCCGCCTGGGAATTCGACCTCCCCCCTGGGGGCACTCAACGCTGGGAGGTGGAACTCTCCGCCCGGGCCGGGGGACATGCCCTGACCGGGCGGGTGGAACTCTCCTCGGGAGAAGCGTGGGAGTTCCCACCCCTGCCGGTGTTGGCCCGCGGGCCGGGGGAGGTGGCCGGCTGTCTCTTGCGGGACGAGGCGGTGGTGGCTGGGGATGGCTTCTGGGCCTTGGCCCAGTCCCGTGGGGGCCGACTGCTCTTCTTCCAGCCGGGGGAAGCCCATCCGCTGCTCCGGCAGGGGGAGGAACTGGGCCCTCCGTTCTTCCCCGGCGAGCTGCGCCAGCGCCGCTGGGAGCTACGCCTCTCGCAGTACGGGAAGGGGGTGGAGCTTCACTTGGAGGCCCCATCTGGCCGCTTCCCCGGGATCAGGCTGGTAAAGAGGGTGCTCATTTCTCCCGGCCCCACGGTGGAGGTCTCCTACCGCGTCTCCTCCCAGGCCAAACGCCCGGTGCGGTTGCGATTGCGGCCCGCCCATTGGGACCTCCCCGCTCTCCCCTGGCGGATTGCGTTCCGGGCCGAGCAAGGACTGGTGGAAGATTACCTGGACGGCTTTCCCCAAGGGGAGGAGGACTTCCCTACCAAGCTGGCCGAGGATTGGCTGGCCCTCGTCGGGAGGGGGTTTGTGGTGGGGTTCCTGCCTCAAGCGGAGGTGGAGTGGGACTGCAGCTGGGGTTGGTCCTGGAAGACACGCGTGGTGACGCTTTCCCCCGGGGAGCAAGCCTCCCTCCACCGCTATCTCATCTACCTGGGGCCGGGGGATGACCGCACGGTACGGGCCCTTTGGGCGGCTGGCCGTGGGGAGGAGGTGAGGGAAGAGGAGCCCCACCCTCTGGTGTGGGCGGAGGCTCGGCCGCTCCTTAAGGGGGAGGCCGGGAAGCTCTTGGTTCAGGTTAAGACGGTCCGGGGACAGCCCTTCTCCGGGACCCTCTCCCTGCGCCCCCCGGCCGGCGTGACCCTCTCCCCCGGCCAGGTCGAGGTCCCCCGGGTCACCCAGGACCGGCCGGCCGAGCTGGAGGTTGCTTGGGAAAGGGAGGGGGAGCTGCGGGCCGGGCTGGGGGAATTGGTCCTGCAGGGGATGGGGGAGGAAAGGCGATTCCCGCTTCCCCTCATCTTCCTCCCCTCTGGGGTGCCTCGGGTGGTGCCGGGAGAGCGGGAGGGACAGGAGGTGTTCACCATCTTCACGGGAGAGGGCTCGGTTCAGGTAGCGCCGGGCTTCTCAGCGGCGGCGTTTTCCTGGCGGGAGCGGGGGAAGGAGTGGTTGCTGTCGGCGTTTCCCGAGGCCCGCGCCTTCGCCTGGCTTTCCCCCTGGTTCGGCGGGATCTACCCCGTCCTGTATGAGCTTTCCCTGGAGGAGTGGAACTGGCCGGGGAGGCTATACCGAGAGCGCTTCCAGGGCCAGGTCTGGCGAGGGGAGCTAGGGGGGATCCCGCTAGCTGGGGTGCGGCTTGCCTGCCAGCCTAAGGGGAAGGGCCTTGCGGGGCTGGACCTGGAGGTCAGCTACGCTTCCCCGGGAGAGGGGCTGCTCCTTTCCGTCCTCCGGGTGAGGAACGAGGGCCACCCCCGGCGGCTCGCCGGTGGCTTCCTGGGCTTCTTCTCCCTCGGGGGTCAATACCGGGAGGCGGTCTTGGAGACCCCGGGACGGACCCGCCTCCCCTCTCCCTACCACGTTTGGTACGACGCCCTGGATTGGGGACTGGTGCGGGTCCCGAGTGGCGAGGGGATGCTCGCCCTGTCCCCACCCGGGGGAAAGGTGGGCACTTGGGACGCGGGGGAGAAGGGGAGACACCTCACGCTGGAACGAACCTTCCTCCTCGGCTCGGGCGAAGAGACCACGGTCTGGGGCTGGTGGGTGAGCATACGGCCCGGGGAGGGGCCCCTGGAGTGGTTATCCCTTCCCCGCTGGCTGCGGCCGCGATGAGGGCTGCCGCGGTGTGGGGGGAGTTCCTGGAGCGCCCCAATCGGTTCTCGTTGTGGGTCAGGGTGAACGGGCGCCGGGAGCTTGCCCACCTCCCTAACCCAGGGCGGCTGTTGAAGGTCCTCTCCCCGGGGAGGCGGATCCTATTGCGCCCGGCCCGGGGCCCGCACCGCAAGACCCGCTACACCGCCGTGGGCGCGGACCTGGCGGGGATGCTGGTGTCCCTGGACTCCACGCTGCCCAATCGGTTCTTCCCCCAAGCCCTGTCTCAAGGCTTGATCCCGCCCCTGGCCGGTTGGGCGCTGGGCCGGCGGGAGCCGCGGTTGGGAACGGGCCGGGTGGACTTCCTGCTGCGACGAGGCGAGGAGGAGCTTTGGGTGGAGGTGAAGTCGGTGACCTGGGTGGAGCACGGGGTGGCCCTATTCCCGGACGCCCCCACCGCCCGGGGACGCCGGCACCTGGAGGAGCTGGCCCAGGCGGCAGCTAAGGGGGCTAGGGCAGCGGTGGCCTTCGTGGTGCAGCGGCCTGATGCCTGTGCCTTCGGCCCCAGCCCCGTCGACCCCCGCTTCGCCAGCGCCTTCCGGCGGGCCCTGGCGATGGGGGTGGACACCTTCGCCCTGGTTTGTTCCTTCGATGGGGAACGGCTCCACCTGGAGCGGTTCCTGCACCAAGAGCACCTGGTTTTCCCCGAGCCCGGTGGTGCGTGAGCCTAACCCGCCCCAGGCCACCCCTAGGTCAAGGGCCTTCTGCGGGGCGGTGAAACGGACCCTCTCAGGTGGTCTTCCGCCCCAGCGACGCCACTGCGGTATCCGCTAGATCGATCTCCACCCTACCCCCTGTTACCATTGGCGGACTTAGGGGGGTGTTAGGATGCGCCTTTTGCTTGGGGTTCTCGTACTGCTGTCGGCGGTGCCACTGGTCTGGGCTGCGGACTCGCCCGAGGCCCAGTGGCTAACCCTGACCCCGACCCGCGGGGCCTGGGGGGATTTGGCCTTGGAGGCAAGTTGGGATGCCTACGGACCGGAGTTGCGGCCCGGTAAGGGGTGGATCACCTTGGGTGAAACTGTGCGGGTGCCCGCGGTGATCGAGCGGGCCGGCACCGTAGGGGCGCTGGTGCGCTCGGAGCGCCCTTTCCTGGTGCGGGAGCTTCAGGAGGCCTTGGCCCCGCTCTTGTGCCTGGGCCAGGGGACCCTTTCCGTGAAGGTGCGGGACCTATTCTGCCACGAGGTGGAATGGGAAGCCCCGCCCGCCCGGGTGAGCTGGGTGCAGAACGGTCTGTTGTCCGCGGTCAGGGCCACGGTTTGTGGTCCGGAGTCCTGGCGCACTGTGCCCGGAGGGAAATCCATCTCCGACATCGCTTCCTTCCTTGCCGCCTGCCCCCCTCCGGACGAGCTCGCCCTGCTGCGGGGGGATTTCCCGATCCTGTTCCGGCCTGCCCGCGACTCCGCCCCCGGGTACGCGTGCACCGAACCGACTGGCGCCCTGGAAGCGCCGTCGGACCAGCTCGTGATCTACCAGGCGCTGCGGGTGATCAGGCACCTGCTGCTCTCCACGCCCCTCCCTTGGACCTACCTCCATCCCTATGATTGGCTCAAGTCCAAGTTCGGGGCCCTCGTGGTAAACAGCGGCGTCGGGTTTGCGGATTGTCACATCCGGGTCACCCCCCCTGGGGGCACAGCCCAGGTCACCGCCATCGTGATCCAAGAGGCCGAGCTACAGGGGGGCATCGGGTGGGGGGATCCCAGGACCGGTGGGCTGGCTCGGTTGATCCTACGTATCTTCCACCTGGCCCGGCACGTGGACCGCGCCCACGACTGCGGGGAGCGGGACTCCAGCCTGGACTACCTGGGGGCATGGGGGGTGGAATACACTCTGGCTACGATGCTCTCCCAGGGGACCATCCAGGCCGGCCTCTCCTCGGAGCAGCGGGGGGCCCTGGCGGCCTACGCGCAGCAGCTCCTGGCCACCCGGTTCTGCTCGGGGGGCTGACCGGGGTCGGAATGGCGTCAGCCGCGGGTCCGCTGGAACTCCTCCCGCACCGCCCGGAAGAGCTCAGGGTCCGTCCACACGTCGATACAGGTGGCGGCCACCGCCTTGGCCGCCGCCAGCATGGCCATCCTCGCCCGCTCCGAGCGGGCCGCCTGGGCGAACTCCCGCGAGTGCCCCGGCACCTCCCCCTCGGTGATCCGGATATAGGGGTGGATGGCCGGCACCTCCCAGGACACGTCCCCCATATCGGTGGAGCCAAGCCCCCCTTTCGCCTCCTCCACCGGGTAGCCCAGCGCCTCGATGTTGCGGCGGAAGGCCTGGGCCAGGGGGGCGCACGGGCGCATCGCTTTGTAACCCGGGCCCACGGTCTTGAAGGTCAGCGCCGCCCCGGTGGCCAGGGCCGCCCCTTGGGCGCAACTCCTCAGCTTTTCCACCAGCTCGTCCCGGTAGTCGTTCTCCGGCGCCCGCACGTAGAAGTTGGCCGCCGCGTACTCGGGCACGATGTTGGGCTTCACGCCCCCGTAGGTGATGATGCCGTGGATACGGGCCCCGTCGCGGATGTGCTGCCGCAGCGCGTTGAGGGCGTTGAAGGTCTGGATCACCGCGTCCAGCGCGTTTATCCCCTTCTCAGGCTCCGAGGAGGCGTGGGCGGCCTTGCCCTTGAACTCGATCACCACCTCGGTGATGGCCAGCGAGCCCCGTCCCACCAGGGTTTGATTGGAGGGGTGCACCATCATCGCGAGGTCGACATCGTGGAAGGCGCCTGCCTTGATGAGCAGGATCTTCCCGCCGCCGCCCTCCTCAGCCGGGGTGCCCAGCACCACCAATCTCCCGGGGAGTTCCCCTTTCAGCGGGGCGAGCCCCAGGGCTGCTCCCACCGCGGTGGTGGCGATCAGGTTGTGTCCGCAAGCGTGCCCCAGCTCGGGCAGGGCGTCGTACTCCGCCAGGATAGCGATGGCAGGCCCCTCCCCTTTCTCCGGATGCTCGGCCCGGAACGCCGTGTCCAGGCCGCCATACGGGAACTCGACTTCGAAGCCGCCTCGCCCCAGCGCCTCGGTCAGCCAGCGGGCCGCCTTGTGCTCCTGGACCCCCAGCTCCGGGTTCTCATGGATCCTGAGGGCCAGCTCCCATAGCTCCCCCGCCAGCTCGTCAATCCTCTCCCAAACCCGCTCCTTTAGCCCCTTCAAATCAGCCTCCTTTCTTCCGCGTCATTTTACGCGCTCGGTTTCAGAAGCCGTTCGGGAACTCCCTGCTATAATGCGAGCGTGGCGGTCCAGAACAGGATCCGCAAGGTGCAGAAGCGAGACCGGTCCCTGGTTCCGTTCGATCAGGGACGGATCGTCCATGCCATTTTGCGCGCCGCCCGCTCCGTGGGGGGCTTTTCCCTTGATCACCTCCCGGGGGTGAACGACCGGCTGTTCCAGGCCACAGGGGACGACGAGCACCTGGCGGAGTTCCTGTCCGACATCGTGGTGGCTACCTTGAACCACGATCCTCGCCACTGGATCGCCAACTTCCCCCCCACCATCGAGGAGATCCAGGACACGGTGATCCACGTGCTCAGGAGCTTCGGGCTGGTCACGGTGGCAGACGCCTACGAGTGCTGGCGCTGGGGCAAGTACTGGGTGCGGGCCGGGGAGTTGACCCTGGACCAGTTCGTGGGGAACGGCTATCCCACCCCGTTTCACGAGGAGATCCTAGCTTGGAACCGGGACCATGGCTGCGATACCGTAGAGGGATTAAACGAGATCGTCCGTTCTGGGAAGCTGCCCCGACTCGTGGAAGAGGCCACCGAGCGCTACGAGCGGGAGCTGGACGAAGCGGCGCGGAAGGTGTTGGCCCGCCTCGAGGCTGGGGACGAGATCAGGATGATCTGGATCTCCGGGCCTTCTTCCTCCGGCAAGACCACCACCACGGTGAAGCTCACCCAGAGGCTCTTGCGGGAAGGCCTTTCTTTCCTGATGCTCAACCTGGACGATTACTTCTGGCCGGTGGTGGAACACCCCACGGACTGGCTGAACGACCGCAACTTCGAGACCCCGGAGGCGCTGGACATCCAGACCATCAACCGCCACCTGAAAGCCCTGCTCGCCGGGGAGGCCATCGAGAAGCCCATCTACAGCTTCAAGGAGGGCACCCATGTGGGCACAAGGCGAGTGCGGCTGAGGAAGGATCAGATCCTGCTCCTCGATTGTCTGCACGGCTTTTACCCGCCCCTCACCGCCGGGATCCCGAAAGAAGCCATGTTCCGCCTGTACATCGAGGCGGCGAACATGCTGTATGAGGGGGACGGGACGGGGGGGCGGCTGACCCAGTTTACCGACGTGCGGCTGCTTCGCCGGATGCTCAGGGATGCCCAACACCGCAACCACCCGCCGCTTCAGACCTTGCTCCACTGGCACTACGTGCGGGCCGGGGAGCTGTTCTCCATCATCCCCTTGATGGGCCTGGCGGACCACTTGGTGAACGGGGGCATGCCATTCGACCTTCCTGTGTTGAAGCCGTATTTCGTCCCGGACGGGATCTGGCCCCATCCCGAGGAGCTGGCCCCCTATGCCACGTTCCTGGACGCCCGCATCCGCTACCGGCGCATCTCTGAGCTTTTGCGGTCGGTGGCCGGGCTGACCATCTGGGAGGCCCAGGACCACGCGCTTATCCCCGGCGACCACCTGGTGCGGGAGTTCATCGGCGGAAGTATAATTAAAATACCTCATAACGAATAACAGTTGACATCTAGCCCATCGCCGTACTATAATTCTCAAATTAATCTTGAGGAGGTG
>DQVA01000238.1 GCA_015661965.1 Candidatus Bipolaricaulota bacterium | reverse complement strand
GTGGAGGCCTCCTGGCACGGGATCCTGCACCGGTTTCCCCACTGGCGCATGGCCGACACCCATCCGGTGTTGTTCTGTCAGCCCGGCAAGCATGCGTTCGCCCCGGACCCCTACCATTTCCCTCGCTGGGGCACTTGGTACGCGTGCACGGTGGGGGCTGGGGGCATGGGCCTTTTGGTGAAGGACATGTTCACCGAGGCCTTCACCCCCAGCGAGGAACTGGACCGGGTGGTGAGGCGGTACCTGAGGAGGTTCGCGTTCGTCCCCACCTTCCGGTTCACCAAAGAGGTGCGGCTCCCCCCGGAGGCGTTCACCACCTGGGATGAGCTCCGCCGATACATCCCGGAACGGGTCAAGGCGGTGCTCACCGAGCTTTTGGAACGGAGGAGCCTCAGGAAGGAGGACAGGGGTGAGGTCTCGGTACGACGTCGTCGCCATCGGTCATTTGGATAAAGGCCGCATAATCAAGGGAGAAAGGGCCCGCGAAGGGGTAGGTGGGGCGGTGTACTTCGGGGGGATCGTGTTGGCCCGGCTGGGGCTTCGGGTGGCGGTGGTGACCCGGCTGGCCCAGGCCGATGCCTGGATGCTGGAGGAACTTAAAAATAGCGGGATCGACGTGTTCCCGGTTTGGACCGAGGAGAGCACCGGGATCGAGAACTACTATCCTGATCCGGATTCCGACTTCCGCCACTGCCGACCGCTCGGGTTTGCCGGCACCTTCCGTCCGGGGGACCTCCCTGAGATCCAGGGACGCCTTTATTACCTGGGCACCGTCATGGCCGGGGAGATCGACCTCGCGTTCCTGCGGGCGGTGGCGGCCCGGGGGCCGGTGGCTTTGGACGCCCAAGGGTGCCTGCGCGCACTTAAGGACGGGGAACTGGTGACGGACGGCTGGGACTGGGCTGGTGAAGCCCTGCCCCACGTGTGCTACCTGAAGGTGGACGATCGGGAGGCCCGTGCCCTGACCGGGGAGGAGGAGCGGGGGCGGGCAGCCCGCCAATTGGCGGCCCGGGGGCCGGTGGAGGTGGTCCTCACCCATCATGGCGGCGTTTTGGTCCTGGCCGGGGGCCGGGTTTACCAAGCCCCGTTCAGACCCAAAAGCCTGGCCGGCAGGACTGGCCGAGGCGACACCTGTTTCTCCGCGTATCTTGCCCGCCGACTTCAAGGTGCCTCGCCCCAGGAAGCGACGAAATTCGCGGCTGCCCTCACCACCCTCAAGCTGGAGCGGCCCGGCCCCTTCCGGGGGACGGTGGCCGAGGTGGAGCGCCTGGCCGCCAGCCTATGAAGACGCGGTGGCAGGGTCACAACTTAACAGTTCAGCCATTGTTCTCCCGTACCGGAGTAGCTACCCAAATTCTTGTATCGACAGATGAGCTTTGCTTCCTATGGGATTGTGGTGACGGCGCAACCCGCGACCTCATCGATACGGGTGTGCCGCCCCAATCCCTGAGTGGGGTCTTCCTCTCACACGGGCACGCTGACCACATCGGGGGGCTGTGGGGACTGTTAGGGTATATGCGGGCTATGGGGCGCAGACCCCAATTTACCGTCTGGTACCCCAAGGGAAGCCGCGAGGTAGACGAACTTCTAAGGGCTTTCCAGAGGGCACATGCAGGCGATTTGCCTTATGAACTGAAGGTTCAGAGCTTGAGCCCTGGGGATGAGGTAGTAGTGGGCAAGGTTCTGGTGAAGGCTGTAGGCGTTAAACATCGTGACAGCATAGCTGGGGTGCCGGGTGCATTAGCTCCTGCGTTTGGCTACCTGATCGAGGCCGGAGGAGAACGGGTGGCTTACACTGGAGACGCCAGCCCGGGACCGGGATTGGTGGAGTTGATAAGCGGAGTTGATTTGGCATTGATCGAAGCCACTTGGGACAGAGCTGGCCCCGAGGGGATACATCTTTCTCTAGACCAAGCGGTCGAGCTCGGGAAGCTGGCAAAGCGGGCCTTTTTGATCCACCGTTCAGATGGGCAAGTGCTATGGCTTGGCGAGGTTTGACAGTCCGCGAGTGGACTGGTAGAATGGTGGTGCAATCGTTTGAGCAAAGGTGGTGATCAGTGGGGAACAACAGAGAAGCGAGGCGACAAAAGCGGAAAAAAGGAGGTTTGGTATGCGTAGCAAGCTATTTGTACTCGTAGCGCTTATTTTGGGATTGACGGCTTTTGGATTAGCTGAAGGGAAGTTGGTTATCGCTGGTCGGGATGGTGGATACGGGGCGGTGCTTGAAAGGGCCATAGAGCTCTACCGAGCCCAAAACCCTGGGGTGCAGATCGAGCTCCTCAAACTCCCGTACTCAGGCCTTTACGAGAAACTGGTCATAGACCTGGTCGAGGGTATAGGCGCCTACGATGTTGTGATGTTGGACGACACATGGGCTACTGAATTTATGAGCCAGGGTTGGCTAGCTAACCTGGAGGATCTTGGGTATGTGCCGGACGGGGATTTCGTGGACAACGCGTTGGCGGTAGGACGTTATCCGTACCCTGATGGCCCCATTCACGCTCTCCCCCATGTAGGAAACGTGGAACTTTTCGCTTATCGTCGCGATCTGTTTGAGAAATATGGCTTGCCTTACCCCCCCAGCTCTT
>DQVA01000257.1 GCA_015661965.1 Candidatus Bipolaricaulota bacterium | reverse complement strand
GGAAAACACCTCGTAGATGAGCCCATACAATCCCAACATGAGCAGGATGTAAACCAGGTTGGGATCGGCGAGGTAAGAGAAGAGCCGATCCTTCAGCGTCATGTAGATCTCACGCACCGGCAGGCCGGCGGGGTGAAGGGTTCTGCCGTCCGGGAGCTCGTATCCCTCCAGCTTCTCCAGGAGTTCGGGGATGGAGTAGGCCAACACTTCGATGATCCCCAGCTCCAGGGCCTCACCGGCGGTGGCGGTGATCGACTCCCGCACCGCCCGCTCCGCCCAGTCGGCGTTGCGGCCCCGCAGCTCGGCGATGGCCCGGATGCGGGCGGCCGCATCGTTCACCATCTTCTGCGCCAAGGGGTCTTCCTCTTTGGGGGTCTCCCCGGTGAGCACCACCGGGTGGGCGGCTCCCACGCTGGTCCCCCGGGCCATGGCCGCCACATCCGCCGCAAGCAGGATGAACGTGCCGGCGGAGGCGGCCCGCGCCCCGGGCGGCCCTACCCATACCACCACCGGCACCTCCGAGTCCAGGATCGCCTCCACGATGTCCTTCATGGAGGAGTCCAGCCCCCCAGGGGTGTCGAGCTGGATCACCACCAATTCCGCCCCAGCTGCCCCGCCCAGGCCACGCAGCACGTAATCCTTGCTGGCCGGATTTATGGAGCCGTCCAGGGAGAGGAGGAGTACCTCCCCACCCGACCCTAAGGTCACAAACGTGGCCAAAGCCGCAAAAACAAGTAGGCGGACCATCCCACACCATTTTACACCCAGGGGCGTGACCCGAGCAGTTTCTCCCTCCCCTCCTCAACCGCTTTTCATCCCGGCAGGCAAATGGGCATCGAAGGGGGAAAGGGGTGACGCCGCAAGCGGAGGAGGAAGGGCGAGCTAGACTGTCCCAGGCCAGGCCTCGCGCTGTCGAGAGACCAGAGGGGCGCGCCGGCCCCCGCCCGAAGGCAGGGGCCTTCCCCTCCAGTCAGGGGCGAGCTATTCTTTTCGGAAAAACGTGAGCACTAGCTCGCACAGGATGCGGACGAACACCGGACCGAAGAACAGGGTGATGATTCCCAACACGATGAGCCGCGCGCTGCTTATACGCGCCCCATCTACCAGGGTGATAATGCCCATGATCACCGCGATGGCCACCCCCACCCAGAACACCACCGGCATGATCAGGGGGGTCACTAGCCTCTGAAACGCGAGGAACTCCTTCCACCAGTTCTTCATGTCTCCCTCCTTTCTCGCTCACGGAACCCTAACATGCACGGGAGGGCGGGACAAGGGTTGTTGACCGCCGGGCAGTCAGCCGGTAGGTTCCGATCGGAAATTCTCAGTTAGGCCGGGGATGGAGGGGAGAGGATGCAAGATAGCGGCAACTGGAGAGGGACGTTGCTCCCCGCCCTAGTGGGCGGGGGGCTTCTGTGGGGGATCTGGGTGTTGCTTTGGCGTTCCGCTTCCCCCCCTGTCCTCCTCTCCGGCCTGTGGTGCCCCCTGGCCCTGCTTTTCTTCTCCCGCTGGGGCGGGCTCGGCCGTGGGGTCCCCCCCCACACCTGGGCGCGGCTCGACCTGTGGGTCGCCTACTTCGCCCTGTTCGGCCTCGGCGTTGTCCGGGGGGTGCTGCGCACGTCCCTCTCTGTAATCGCCGGCAAGGCCCGGCCCGGGATCATCGCCATCCCCCTCCAGGTGAGGAGCGACCTGGGGAAGCTCCTGTTAGTC
>DQVA01000050.1 GCA_015661965.1 Candidatus Bipolaricaulota bacterium | reverse complement strand
CCCGGTAGCGGGCGAGGCGCTCATTCCACTCCCCCTCCCAGGTCTGGCCCCGGGCCAGGGCGGCCCGGAAGTGCTCCCGGGCCTCCGCGGGTACGAAGAACTTGGGGGAGGTGGGCCAACCCAGGTTCTCCTTGGCCGCAGCCAGCTCCTCCTCCCCCAATGGGGCCCCATGGGCCTTGTAGGTCCCGGCCACGCCGGGGGCGCCGTACCCCAGCACCGTCCGCACGCAGATCAAGGTGGGACGGCCCTTGTCCTCCTTCGCCTCCTGGATGGCTTGGTCGATGGCGGCGAGGTCGTTTCCATCCCCCACCGCCAGCACCTGCCAACCGTAGGCCCGGTACCGGGCCGCCACGTCCTCGCTGAAGGCCAGGTCGGTGGTGCCGGCCAAAGACACCCGGTTGTCGTCGTAGAGCACGATCAGCTTCCCCAGGCCCAGATGGCCGGCCAGGGAGGAGGCCTCCGCGGCCACCCCCTCCATGAGGTCCCCGTCCGAGGCGAGCACATAGGTGAAGTGGTCGATGACCGTGTGCCCGGGGCGGTTGAAGACCGCAGCCAAGTGCGCCTCGGCGATGGCCATGCCCACCGCCATCGCCAGGCCCTGCCCCAGGGGGCCGGTGGTCACTTCCACCCCGGGGGTGAGCCCGGCTTCGGGGTGTCCCGGGGTTTTGCTGCCGAACCTGCGGAACCGCTTGAGCTCCTCCAGGGGGAGGTCGTAGCCGTAAAGATGCAGCAGGGCGTACAACATGGCCGAGCCGTGGCCGGCGGAGAGCACGAACCTATCGCGGTCGAACCAATTCGGGTTTTTCGGGTTATGTTTTAGGTGGCGGTCCCAGAGGACGTAGGCCATGGGCGCAGCCCCCAGGGGCAACCCGGGGTGGCCGGAGTTCGCCTCCTGGATCATATCCGCCGCCAGGAACCGGATGGCGTTGATGCATTGTTGGTCTAAAGCCCGTTCCTGCACACATGCCCCCTTTCCATGGGGGCGATTATACAAAGGGGCGGGGAACTCGCCCCTCCCGCCTGAAGGCCCCCTCAGCGTGGCATAATGTGATATAGGGGTGATAATTATGTTCAAAGCTGTGGTTCTCGCGTTGCTAGTGGGAGGAGCCTGTGCCCTGGCCGGGGAGTTCCTGATCAAATCCGAGGATGTGCTTCTATACCGCGATCAGCGGGAAGGGGTGTTGGTGCTCCATAACCCCACCGACTCGTTGGTGGAGGAGATCCTCATCACCTTCCCCGGGATTGTCCAGGTTAAGGAGTTCATCACCCACGATGGCGTAATGGAGCTCAGCCGCCAGGGAAGTCTGATCCGCCTCACCGGGGCCCTCCTGCGCAGTGGATTTGTCCAGCTCCGCTGGTATCCGGGGATCATGCTACCCGCTTCCGCCGTCTTCAACGGGGATGCCGGTGAGTGGACGCTGGAGCTGATCCCATACCGCCGCTCCGCCCCGGTGGAGGTCCGCACGTTCACCCGGGGGAGCCGGGGGGCGGCCCTGATCACCCGCAGCGAGGGCGAGACACGCTCCTTGTCCCTTCGGTTCTCGCTTCAGGTCACCATCGTCAACCTGGTGGCGGTCGGCGCTGACGTGCAGCTCGAGGGAAGCGGGACGGAATTCACCCTGTCAGGGCGGTTCTCCCGGGGCACGGGGATTTGGGTCGAGTGGGAACCGGCTGAGGCCGAACTGCTGGCGGTGCTGTGGGGGGATCGGGAGGCCTATACCGGCCAATGGATCAGTCCGGGCTGGCAGGAAGAGCCCCTCCCGGACGGGGGAGTCCGATTTCGGGCCCCCACCTCCCCGGCGAGTCAATACGTATGGGACCTGGGCGACGGCACCATGGCCTTCGGGCCGGAAGTTCAACACACCTACCCTCAGCCGGGCAGGTACTTGATAACCCTGATCATCAGGGAAGATGACGGGATCCAGCACGTGTTTCAGCGCTGGATCAACGTGGCGGGGGAGCCCTGGGAGACCGCAGGGGGACAATCCGAAAACCTCCCCCCCATCGCCGACGCCGGCGGACCGTATGGTCCCTACGATTGGAGCGACGATTGGCAAGGGGAGTGGGTGATCTACTACT
>DQVA01000134.1 GCA_015661965.1 Candidatus Bipolaricaulota bacterium | reverse complement strand
CCCCCTCCTCGGAGTGGCGGCTGCATGTGGCCATCTACCGGGCGCGGGGGGATGTAGGGGCGATCGTGCACACCCATTCCCCCTACGCCACGGCGGCCTCGTTCGGGGCTCAATTTCCCGTGGTCCACGATGAGGGCAAGCTCCTTTTCGGGGAGGAGATACCCATCTCGCGCCATGCCCCCCCCGGCACCTGGGAGCTGGCCGAGGCGGTGGCGGAGGCATTGTCAGGGGGGAAGGCCGTGCTCATCGCCCACCACGGCGCGGTGGCGGTAGGGGGAACATTACGGGAGGCCTTGCTCCTTGCGGAGAAGCTGGAGGAGGCCGCCTGGCTGGCCCAACTCCTCGGTGCCGCCGGAGCGAGGCGGAACCGCTACCCCCCGAGCTCGAAGTAGTAGTGTACCCCCATCCCAAAGGCCATCCCCAGGTCCAACAAGGCCCCACCGAAGAAGCCGAACTCGGTGTTGAACCAGATGGACTTGGCGAACGGGAGGGCCAGCTCGATCCCGGCCACCACGTGGAAGATGGGCTGATCCGCCGGCAGGGGCAGGGTGGCTCCCCCGGCCAGATAGAATCCGCCTCCCTCCCCCCGCACCACGGACCATAGCCCGCGGGCGCTGAGCGCTCCCACCGTGTCCCCGCCCTCCGAGAACAAGAACACCACCCCTTCCATCCCGAACTGGTCGGTGACGAACCCCCGCAGCGAGATCCCAAATACCGCTGGGAAGGTGAACTGGGTTCCAATCCCCATCCGGGGGGCACCGAACCCAGAGGCTGCCAGCCCGGCCAGTAGAAGCGCTAACATGAACTTTCGCACAGGTTCCTCCTTTCCTCGGCACATCATACCGCACCGGCCGGGAAAAGCAGGGTTACCCGAGCACGCACCACAGCCGGCCGCAGGGGCCGATCAGGGCGGCCAGCGCACCGGCCAGTGGCCCCGCAAGCAGGCCCCGACCGCGGCGCAGCTTCTTGATCCAGTCCCGGAGGAGTCGCCGGAGCCCGGTGCGAAACAGCCGCTGAAGCACCAGCCGCCATGCCGGCAGATAGCCGGCCGGCTCCAGCGCAGGGGCTTGTCCCCTCGCCGGGGATGCCGCCAGATGAACGGACTCCGGGCCGCTCACCGGCTGCCCCCAGCCCAGGGAGGCTGCCACCAGCAGGCCCCCGGCCGCCAGGGCCAAGATGCGCCCCACATCGCTTCACCTCCTGAAGGGCGCCTGCTTCTCGAGGGGTAACGGGGAAGCCTCAGGGGGAGAAGTGACTCGGAATCCGCGTGGGAAATCCTTCCCGATGGTTACGACCTTCCGCCCATCCAGGGGGATTATAAGCCCGGCAGGGAAAGTCCCCAAGGGCCGGGGGCGCCCCCGGCCCTTGGAGGTCAAAGCTGGGAAAGCAGCCCCACCCGGCGGTTGAACTCCTCGATCAGCCGATCGATCTCCTCCACCTGGCGATGGATGCGGTCCCACCAGTCAGGCCAATCGTACCACTGGGCCTCGAGCTCCTCGGCGGACTTTCCCATCTGCTCCACCCAGGTGTAGTACTTCAGGTTGTGGATGCGCTTGCGGTCCCAATAGGAGAGCTCCAGCATGTGGTCGGTGGTGATCCCCAGGAGGAACGCCTGGTAGTCGATGGCCGCCTGCCGCTCGTCGTACGGGCCGTATTTTCCCCGCAGCTCCTGGAGCCGGGAGCCATAGAGCTCCATGGAGTCGGTGAACACGGTGAGGATGGCATCGCGGGAGGAAAGTTCGTAGTATTTGGCCAGCTTGATGGCCCCAATCAAGTTGGCGGCGGAGGAGATCCCCAGCCAAGGCAGTCTTTCCACCAGCGCCTCCGGCACCCCCTGCTTGACCAAGAACTCCTGGCCGGCCGGCTCATTGAACAGGCGGATCAGCCGCATGGGGAACTCGTCGTCGATGGCCGCCACCAGGTCCGTGTTCCGCACGTTGTGGATCCAGGGGACGTGTTTGTCCCCGATCCCCTCGATGCGGTGGCCGCCGAACCCGTTGATGAGCAGGGTGGGGCACTCCCATGCCTCGCCCACGGCGAGCTTGGCTTGGGGGAATTTCCCCTTGATGTAGTCGGCACAGCCCAGGGTGCCGGCGGAACCCGAGGTTAGGAACAGGCCGGCCAGGCGCTGTCCCTCCCCGAGTTCGGCTTGCAGGACCTCCTCCATGGCCGGGCCGGTGACCGCATAGTGCCACAGGTGGTTCCCCGGTTCATCGAACTGGTTAAAGATCATGATGTTGTCCCGGGTAGCCTGAAGCTCCTTGCACTTCTGGAAGATCTCCCACACGTTGGACTCGCAGCCCGGGGTGGCGATCACCTCTCCGGCCACCTTAGAGAGCCACTCGAACCGTTCCCGGGACATCTCCTCGGGCAGGATGGCGATGGACTCGCAAGCTAACAGGTTGGCCACATACGCCCCCCCGCGGCAGTAGTTGCCGGTGGAGGGCCAGACGGCCTTGTGGAAGGTGGGGTCGAACTGGCCGGTGACCAGCCGCGGCGCCAGGCACCCGAAGGTGGCCCCCACCTTATGGGAGCCGGTGGGGAACCATCTTCCCACCAGGGCGAAGATGCGGGCCGGCACCCCGGTGAGCTCCTCCGGGAGCTCCAGGTAGTTGACCCCCCCGTACAGGCCCCCCTTGGGGGTGGGCTCGTTCTTCCAGGTGATGCGGAACAGGTTCAAGGGGTGCAGGTCCCACAGGCCGATGGCCTTGAGCCGTTCCTTGATTTGGTCCGGCACGTATTTTTCCGGGTCCCGCATCTGTTTGAAGGTGGGGACGATGATGCCCCGCTCCCGGGCTCGTTTGGCCGTCCTCTCCAGCTGCTGTTCGTGCACCGTTAGGTCGATCACGTCACGCTCCTTTGAAGCAGGTCTTGACCGCCCGCTCCTGTAATGCTATCATGCTGTCAGGCAGGTTGACAACCTGCCCCTCGGGATGAAATTCGAAAAGGTACGGCCGGCCAAAGCCTCCAGCGCAGTGGCCCAGCAGGTCCTCCAGGCCATCAAATCCGGCGTCTTCCCCGTCGGCTCCCGCCTCCCCCCGGAGGCGGAACTGGCCCAGTTGATGGGCGTCTCCCGCCCCACCGTCAGGGAGGCTTTGGCCGCCTTGGCCGCGGTGGGGGTGATCGAGGCCCGTCCCGGGATCGGCAATTTCGTGGCCAACCCCACTGACTCCATCGTGCGGGAGGCGTTGGTGCTGCTGGAAAACGAGGCCAGTTGTCTTGAGATCATGGAGGCGCGAGGCCTCCTGGAGCCCCCGGTGGCCGCCGCCGCCGCCGTCAAACGCACCCCCGAGGACCTGAAGCGCCTGGAGGACATCTTCCACCGACTGGTCAAGCTCGCCCACCGGGAGGGCTTCGAACGCTACTTCGACACCGACAAGGAGTTCCACCTGGCGCTGGTGGCGGCGGCGGGGAACGACCTTTTGGCCTCGGCCCTGATCCCCCTGATCAACACCATGGACCAGCATCTTTATCGGGAGTTCACCCGTAAATATTACTTCCGGGACGAGCAAGGCATCTCCAGCGTGGCTGAGCTCCACGGGCGCATCCTGGAGGCGGTGGAGGCGGGGGATTCCAAGCTGGCCGCCCGGACCATGCGCGACCACTGGGCCCGCATGTGGCGCCTGGTCCAGGACGGCGATGGCCAACCTGAGCATATCCTGTTTTGCACCGATGGGGGATGACAACTTTTGAAAAAAGGGGGGTGACTCGACGGAAACGGATCCACTAGGCAACTTACGCGGATGGTAGAACCATAGCGAAGTGAAAGGAGATCGTGTGAAGCTTAGGAATGCTGCTCTATTGGCAAGTCTGCTGTTGATCGCCGGCGGTCTGTCCGCATGGGCGGAGGGACCCAATTACGGGGGAACGATGAGGGTAGCCCTGGCCTCAGAACCAGGCACCCTGGACATGCAAATGACCACCGGGGTGGCTGCCAGCATCCCCGCCCGGCACATGTTCGAGACGCTGTTCGCCTTCGACGAAGACTACGCCCCCCAGCCGCTCTTGCTCGAGTCCTGGGAGCTGAGCGAGGACGGCACCTTGGCCACCCTCCGCCTGCGCCACGGCGTCAGGTTCCACAACGGAAAGGAGATGACCGCCGCTGACGTGATCGCTTCTTTGACCCGCTGGGGGAATTACGGCCTCACCTCCAAGGCCTTGTGGGTCCACGTGACCGGGATAGAGGCACTGGACGACTACACCGTTCAAATCAGGTTGGACGAGCCGTTCGGTCCCTTCGATTTCTACCTCGCCAATATCTACGGTGGCGCTGTAATCTACCCGGCGGAGATCGCGGAGGCCGCTGGGGACCAACCACTCTCTCCCGATCAATATATCGGGACCGGTCCCTACAAATTCGTAGAGTGGAAGTCCGGGGACTATATCCTAATTGAGCGGTTCGCTGACTACGCCAGCCCGCAGGGGGAGCCCAGCGGCTACGCCGGCCAGCGGGTGGCCTACTTCGACCAGCTCAAGTTCTTCATCGTCCCCGAGGACAACGCCCGCCTGGTGGGCATCCAGGCCGGTACCTACGACTACGTGGTCAACATCCCCAACGACCTCTACCCCAGCGTCAAGGACGACCCGAACATCACCTCCATCATCACCGACCACCCGCCCATCTACCCCATTGCCCTGCTGAACAACAAGACGGGGCTCACCGCCAACGTGAAGATCCGCCAGGCCATTTTGGCCGCATTGGATATGGAGCCGATCATGCTTGCTGGCTACGGCGATCCCATGTTCTGGAGCCTGAACGGCTCCTACTTCGCGCCAGGCATCCGCTGGTACACCGACGCCTGCATCGGGGCCTATGACCAGGCCGATCCGGAGCGCGCCAGGCAGCTAGCGGCCGAGGCCGGCTACAACGGCGAGCCGGTGCGGCTGATCGTGGCCCAGGACATGACTGCCCAGTACAACCAGTCGTTGGTGGTGGCGGATCAGCTACGCCGGGCCGGGTTCAACGTGGATCTCCAGGTGTACGACAAGGCCACCTTCTTCGCCCGCCGCAACGACAAGGACAACCCCCAGTGGGAGATGGCGTTCTCCTTCTACAGCACCTCCCCGGACCCATCGCTGGTGCTCATGCTGAACCCCGCCTACGCTGGCTGGTGGGACACCCCGGAGATCCAGCGGCTGCGCACCGAGCTCAACCGCATCACCGACTTCGACGCCCGCTATGCCAAGTGGGAGGAGATCATGTGCCTGTGGTACGAGCAAGTGCCCGCCGTGAAGTTCGGGGACGCCTATCAGCTCCACCTGATGCGGTCCGAGATCGGCGGCGGCTACGGGACTGAACATCCACCCATGCTGTCGCCCTATTTCTGGAACGCCTGGAGGAAGTGAGCTAGCAGGCAGCTGAGGCCCCCCATCGTTTCTCGGTGGGGGGCCTCTGTTGGGAAATTAGGAGGGGGACGAGGGAATGCTTTCGTTCATTGCCCGGCGAGGCCTGGGGATGGTCCTCAGCACCCTGCTCGTGGTCACCATCACCTTCGTGTTTATGCAGCTCATTCCAGGCGACCCAGCCTCGGTCCTACTTGGCCCCAACGCCACCCCGGAACAGATCGCCAACCTGAAGGCCACCTGGGGGCTGGATAGGCCGCTTCCGGTTCAGTTCGCCCGCTACTTTGTGAACCTGTTCCAGGGTAATCTGGGGGAGTCCCTGTTTCACCGCCAGCCGGTCCTCAAGATGATCGGCGAGCGGGCCGAGACCAGTGTGTTCCTGGGGAGCATGGCTTTGCTGGTAGTGGCGGGGCTGGGAATCCCGGCCGGGATCATCGCCGCCATCAGGCCCAACTCCTGGTTGGATAACCTGCTATTGCTGGTGGCCCTGGCCGGGGCCTCCATCCCCAGCTTTTGGCTGGGGCTGATGCTGATGGTGGTGTTCGCCGGGAAGCTCCATCTGCTCCCCAGCTCTGGGTTTACCTCTGTGATCGCCACCGGGAACATCGCCAACCTCAAGAGCTTGATACTGCCTGCGTTCTCCTTGGGGTTTGTAAACGCAGCTTTGGTGGCGAGAACCGCCCGCTCCAGCATGCTTGACGTGCTGCGGGCCGATTACATCACCACCGCCAAGGCCAAGGGCCTTTCCCAGCCGGTGGTGATCGTGAAGCACGCCCTCCGAAACGCGGCCATCCCGATAACCACCGTGATCTCGTTCACCTTCGCCTCTCTCGTGTCGGGGGCGGTGGTCACCGAGAACGTGTTCGCCCTGCCTGGCATCGGGAGTTTGATCGTGCAGTCGGTGCTCAAACGGGATTACCCGGTCATCCAGGGCATCATGCTGGTGGTAGCGGTGCTGTACGTGCTGGTGAACTTCTTCACCGACCTCACCTACGCCTTTTTGGACCCGCGGATCCGGTACCGATGAGGGGGCTCCCGTGAGGCTGGCGAAAATGGTGTTGCGGCGGAAAACGGTGCTGTTTGCCCTCATCGTGTTGGGGGGGCTGCTGGTGGTGGCGGCGCTGGCGCCCGTGTTCATCCCCTTTGATCCCGATGCCCTGAACCTGACCGCTAGACTCCTGCCCCCTAACCCGACGCACCCCTTCGGTACCGACCACTTCGGCAGGGATATCCTGAGCCGGGCCTTGGTGGGCACTAGGATCACGTTGCTCCTGGGGCTTTCCATCTCCGGGTTCGCCCTTGTGTTTGGGGTGCCCATCGGGGTAGTGAGCGGCTACTACGATCGGGTGGGGATGGTGGTCATGAGGTTGGTGGACGCCATCATGGCGTTCCCGGCCATCATCTTGGCGCTGGCGCTCATGGCCATCCTTGGGAAGCCGGGGGTGGTGAACGTGATCATCGCGGTGGGCATGGTGTGGGCCCCCCGGATGGTACGGGTGGTCTATAGCTCCACCCTATCCCTGCGGGAGAACACGTATGTGGAGGCAGCCCGGGCGGTGGGGGCGGCCTCGGGCCGGATCCTGCTCAGGCATATCACTGTCAATCTGCTGTCCCCTGTGATCGTCCAGGCCACCTTCACGTTCGCTTTCTCCATCATGGAGGTGGCCGCGTTGAACTTCCTGGGGGTGGGCATCCCCCCCTACGTGCCGAGCTGGGGGGGGATGATGAACGAGGGGAGGATGTATATCATCCGCGCGCCTTGGATCATCCTGTTCCCCGGATTGCTTTTGGCCATGTCCGTGCTGTCCTTCAATCTGGTCGGCGATGCCCTCCGGGATCGCCTCGACCCGAAGCTCCGGAACGCGGTGTGACA
Source organism: Candidatus Bipolaricaulota bacterium (assembly GCA_015661965.1). GTDB lineage: Bacteria > Bipolaricaulota > Bipolaricaulia > Bipolaricaulales > Bipolaricaulaceae > UBA3574. Next base: position 220 of record DQVA01000134.1, on the reverse strand, counting down.
TGGAGTCCAAGGGAATGATCGGGCGGGAGCTGGAGGAGCTCTTGGTGGAGCTGGTGCGCATCCCCAGTCCCAACCCCCCCGGTGGGGAGGCGGAGATGGCCGACTTCGTGGCCGATTACCTCCAAGGGGCTGGCCTGGAGGTGAACCGAGTCCCCCTGACCCCGGGGCGGGAGTCGGTGGTGGGGAGGCTGCCGGGGCGGGGGGCCGGGGGCATAGTGCT
>DQVA01000046.1 GCA_015661965.1 Candidatus Bipolaricaulota bacterium | reverse complement strand
GCGCTGGCGCCAGCGCCCCGGGGGATGGTGGGCCTCTCCCCCTGGGCCAACTGGTGGGGGGCCTTGGCCGCTGGTCTCCACCCCCAGCTCCTCCCCGGTCCCCGGCCGCTTGTGGGAGAACCGGGCCTGGGGCCTTCCGAAATGCTCGCCCCCGGATCCCCGGTGCGGGGCCTGTTCCTGCTGGGGGTGGACCCCCTGGGAGAGGGGCGGGAGCTCCCGGAGCTGGAGTTCCTGGTGGTCCAAGACGTGTTTTTGACCGAAACGGCCAAGAGAGCTGACGTGTTCATTCCCCTGCGGGCCCCGTTCGAGGAAAGCGGCACTTTCCTGTCGCCGGGGGCCCGCGCCCTCTCGGCGCTGGCGCCGGGGGAACTCCCCCCCACCTGGGCAGTTTTCTCGCAGCTTTCACAACTACTGGGGAAACCTTGGGAGGTGAAGGCCACCGAAGCGGTGTGGGAGGAATTTTCCAAGCTGCTGGTGACCGAGCCGCAGGGGGAGCCCTCGGGGGGACGGTGGGGGCCGGCGGCCGAGGGAGTGCCGGCCGTTCAGCTCTATCACCGCTTCTCCTTGCCCCAGCGGGCCTGGGTGGAAAGGAGCAAGCTGGGGGCACTCATGCCAAGCTGGGATTCGATAGGGATCTCGCCGGCCGATCTTGAGTCCCTGGGCGTTTCCCCCGGGGAGCCGGTGGAGGCCGAAGTGGACGGCGTGAAGTTCGCCGGGCGGGCCTGGGAGTGGGCGGCCTTGCCCCCTGGCCTGATTGCCCTCCCCTTTCGGGGTGGGATTCGGCCCACTGGGGCGGTGAAGTTGAGCCGGGCAGAGGAGGTGGCCTGATGGACGCACCTGAAAAGGCGCTGGTGGAGGAGAAAGCGAAACAGGAACGGGTTGTGGCTACTGCTTTCGAACGGGCCCAGGAGCTCCTTCCCTGCCCGTTCGGCGCGTCGGGCACCTGCTGCCGGGCTTGTTTCATGGGGCCATGCCGGGTCAGGGAGGACGGCCGGGTGGGTGTATGTGGGGCCACCGCCGCCTCCATCGCCGCCAAGAACTTCGCCCGCATGGTGGCCGCCGGGGCCTCGGCCCACTCCGACCACGGCCGGGAGGTGGTCCTGTTGTTCCTGGCCGCCGCCCGGGGGGAAGCCCCAGGCTACGAGATCAGGGATGAACGGAAACTCCACATGCTGGCCCGCGCCCTGGGGATCGATCCCCAGGGGAAAGCGAAACGAGAGCTGGCCGTGGAGGTGGGGGAGCGGTTGCTCGCCGACTTCGGCCGCCAGGAGGGGGAGCTTTCCCTCCTTTCCCGGGCGCCAGAGCGCCGCCAGGAGAGATGGCGGCGGCTGCGGATCGCCCCCCGGGGGGTGGACCGGGAGGTGGTGGAGATGCTCCACCGCACCTCCATCGGGGTGGATCAGGACCCGGTGAACATCCTGATGCAGGCCGCCAGGACAGCCCTGGCCGACGGCTGGGGCGGCTCCATGATCGCCACCGAACTCCAGGACATCCTGTTCGGCACCCCGGAGCCACTGCGGGCGAAGGTGGACCTGGGGGTGCTGCAGGAGGACCAGGTGAACATCATCGTCCACGGCCACGAGCCCCAGCTTCCCGAGCTTTTGATCCAGGCCGTCGAGGATCCCGAGCTCCTGGAGCTGGCCCGGAAGCGGGGGGCGAGCGGGATCAACCTGGCCGGGATCTGCTGTACCGCCAACGAGATCCTGATGCGGCACGGGATCCCCATCGCCGGCAGCTTCCTCTATCAGGAGCTGGCCATCATGACCGGGGCGGTGGATGTGATGGTGGTGGACGTCCAGTGCGTAATGCCCTCCCTGCCCACAGTGGCAAGCTGCTTCCATACCCAGATCATCACCACCTCGGAGAAGGCCAAGATCCCCGGGGCGGATCACCTCCCGTTCCAGCACGACAACGCCTTGGAGACGGCCAAGGAGATCGTGCGCCGGGCGATAGAGAACTTCCCCAACCGGGGGCCGGTGGACATCCCGAAGGGGACCATAGACCTCATCGCCGGCTTCTCCCACGAGACGGTGAACTACATCCTGGGGGGCCGGTACCGGGCCACCTACCGGCCGCTCAACGACGCGGTGATAGACGGGCGCATCCGGGGGGTGGTGGGGGTGGTGGGCTGCAACAACCCCCGGGTGAACTCCGGCTACGTGCACACCACCCTGATCCGGGAGCTGATCGCCCACAACATCCTGGTCCTGACCACTGGTTGCGGGGCCATCACCGCCGCCAAGGCGGAGCTATTGGTGCCGGAGGCGGCGGAGCTAGCCGGAAGCGGCCTCAGGGAGGTATGCGAGGCGGTGGGGATACCGCCGGTGCTGCACATGGGCTCCTGCGTGGACAACTCCCGGCTCCTGGTGGCAGCCACCGAGATGGTGAAGATCGGGGGACTGGGAGACGACATCTCCGAGGTGCCGGTGGCCGGGGCCGCCCCGGAGTGGATGAGTGAGAAGGCTGTGGCCATCGGCCATTATTTCGTGGCGAGCGGCGTTCCGGTGGCCTTCGGGGTGGGCTTCCCCACGTTGGGGAGCGAGACCGCCTCCCGATTCCTGTTCGAAGGGATCGAGGAGCTGGTGGGCGGCAAGTGGATCTACGAGCCGGACCCGGTGGAGATGGCCCGCCGCCTGATCGAGGAGATCGAAAAGAGGAGGAAGGCGCTCAAGCTTCAGGACGCCTACAGCTGAGGGCGGCCCGCCGCAGCAGGGCCAACACCCCCGGTAGATCCTGGGGGCGATAGGCCT
>DQVA01000283.1 GCA_015661965.1 Candidatus Bipolaricaulota bacterium | reverse complement strand
TTTGCGCTCGTGTTCGGGACCGGGATCGTGTCGGTGGGATCGCTCTCCGCGGCCACGGTACTACCCATCGTGACCTGGCTCCTCCCCCGGCCGGTGCACCCGGCGATCAGGTGGCTCACGGTGGCCCTGGCGGTGTTGGTCTACTGGACCCACCGGTCCAACATCAGGCGGCTGCTTCAGGGGAAGGAGAACCGATTCCGCCGTCCCTGGGAGCGACGGCGCTGAAGCGCCGTCTCAGCGTTCGGGGCAACTCCAGGATGCCGGCAGAACCTGCCCCAGCAGCTGAGGGAGCTTAGTTTTTCTCCTCTCGGGTCGGTTGAAGCAGGGGGTACCCCTCCCCCACCACCTGGTTTCACCCGTAAGTAGCGCCCGCTGCAGCTTGAGCCGGTTGGGGCAGGCATCCCGCCACCGGAATTCGCTTGGGCCCGGCCGCCGCCAGGGGCGTCCCCTGCCGACCGCCCTTGCGCCGCTATCCTCAACGGGATACAGAAGGACGGGGAAATTTCCCCCCGCAAGATGACACTGGTGGAGGTCTGTCGGCTTTACGCGCTGCCCGCCGAGGTGGCGGAAGCCCTGCGGCAGGTCGGGATCGAGGAGCTGTACCCGCCCCAGGAAGCGGCCATCGCCGCCGGGGCCCTGGAGGGGGAGTCCTTGGTCCTGGCCGCCCCCACCGCCTCCGGGAAGACCCTGGTGGCGGAGCTGGCCATGCTGCGGGCAGTGCTCTCCCGGGGAGGTCGGGTCCTGTACGTAGTCCCTCTACGGGCCCTGGCCGGCGAAAAATACGAGGACCTGCGGACGAAATACGCCCGCCTGGGGGTCAAGGTGGGCCTGGCCACCGGGGACTACGACCGGGTGGACGGGCGCCTCGCCGACCACGACTTCCTCGTCCTCACCAACGAGAAGGCCGACTCCCTGCTCCGACACCGGGCGAGCTGGCTTTTGGACGGCCTTTCCTTGGTGGTGCTGGACGAAGTGCACCTCCTCGCCGATCCCTCCCGCGGCCCTACCCTGGAGGTGCTGGTGGCCGCCCTCAGACACGTGCGGCCTGACCTGCAGCTCCTGGCCCTGTCGGCCACCATCCGCAACGCCGAGGAGCTCGCGGAATGGCTCTCCGCCCGGGCGGTAGTGTCCGACTTCCGGCCGGTGCCCCTAAAGAGCGGGGTGTACCTGGCTGGGGAGCTCCTCCTCGCCGATGGGAGCAGGAGGAAGGTGACCGGAGAACTGGGTCCGGTGTTCGACTTGGTTTTGGACGTGATCCAGGGGGGAGGACAGGCGCTGGTGTTCGTGTCCACCCGGCGCTCGGCCCAGGCGCTCGCCAAGAAGCTGGCCCGCCCCCTCGCGCGGCTGCTCCCCGAGGGGGAGGGGGAGAGCCTTGTCGAGCTCGCCACCAGGATCGAAAAGGCGCTGGACGAGCCCACCCCGATCTGCCAGGAGCTTTCGGCTTGCGTCCGGGCCGGGGTGGCCTTCCACCACGCAGGACTGCATCACGTCCAACGGCGGGCGGTGGAGGGGGCGTTCCGGGCCCGGCTCCTCAAGGTTCTCTGCACCACCACCACGCTGGCAGCCGGGGTGAACCTGCCCGCCCGGCGGGTGATCATCCGCGACGTGCACCGCTATCAGGCCCCCTATGGGGCCGCCTACATCCCCACCCTGGAGTTCCATCAGATGGCGGGCCGGGCCGGCCGCCCAGGCCTCGACCCCTACGGGGAGGCGGTGCTAGTGGCCAAGGACGAGGAAGACCGGGACGAGCTCCTGGTCCGTTACGTGCTCGCCCCCCCGGAGCGGATCACCTCTCAGCTTGCCACGGCCGGGGCGCTGCCCGCCCACGTGCTGGGGGCGATCGTGGCCGGCTACGCCCGCTCTCCTCGGGGGCTGCGGGAGTTCTTCTCCCGGACCCTGCTCGCCCACCAGTTCGGGGTTGAGCGGCTGGAGGCCGCCCTGGGGCAGTCCCTGACGCTCCTCGTCCAAGAGGGGATGGTGCGTCGGTGGCAGGGGCGGCTCCTCCCCACCCCGTTTGGCGAGCTGGTGGCCCGGCTTTACATCCAGCCAGCCTCGGCGGTGATCCTGCGGGACGGCCTGGGCGAGGGGGAAAGGGTGGGGCTCTCCGAGCTTCCGCTGCTGCACCTGATCGCCCATACCCCGGACATGGAGCGGTTGCGGCTCCGGCGGGCGGACCTGGAGGAGCTGCCCCAGGTGGTCCAGCGGGAGGGGTTCTTGGTCCCGGTGCCCGAGCCCGGCGCCCGCGGCTACCGGGAATTCCTGGCTGAACTCAAGACCGCCCTGGCCCTCAAGGCCTGGATCTCCGAGGCCCCGGAGCGGGAACTCCACCTGCGGTTTGGCCTCGGCCCTGGGGATACCTACCGGCTGCGGGAAGAGGCGGAGTGGCTGCTTTACGCAGCCGCGCGGATCTCGGGGCTGCTCGGGCTAACTGGGGGGCCCTTGCCGGTGCTCAGGACCAGGATGCGGTACGGGGTGCGGGAGGAATTGCTGGAGCTGGTGCGTCTCAAGGGGGTGGGACGGGTGCGGGCGCGGGCCCTGTACGACGCGGGATTCACCGACCTCGCCAAGGTGGCCGCTGCCCCTGAGAAAGCCCTGGCCCGGGTGTCCCACTTCGGCCCGGCCCTGGCCCAGAGAATCAAACGGCAAGCCGAAAGCTTGGTGGGTGCTTGAAGCCCCCCGTGGCGCCGACCCCAGCCCCTCCGAGGAAGAGGCCAACAGGATCCCGTCATCCTCAGAGCCCTTGCCTGGAGAGGGCGGGGTGATGAAGGAAAAGAGGCCGGGCGTGGGTTGTCTTCGCCCGGCCTCGCAGGGTCCGCTTGGCGGCACCACGGGCTAGCTGTCCAGGTTGGCGATCACCCTCTCCAGGCGCGCCCGCGCATCCCGGGCGACCGCATCCAACCCAGGCTTCCCCAGCGTGGCCATCATCGTCTCCGGATCGGCGATCATCACCACCGTCCTGTCCCCTTCCTCGTACACTATCACGTTACAGGGCAGTACCAGCCCCGCTTCCAGGTCGGCGCTCAGGGCCCGACGGGATAGGGGTGGGTTGCAAGCCCCCAGGATGACGTAGCGGCGGAACTCCAGCCCCAGTTTCTCCTTAAGGGTGGCCTGCACGTCCACCTCGGTGAGGACCCCGAACCCTTGCTCTTTAAGGGCGGCCTTCACCCTGTCCAGCGCCTCCCGGAATGGAAGGGAAACCTCTGCTTTCAAAGCGTAGGTCTTCGTCGTGTACATCATCCCTCCTTTTCAGCTCTCCGTCGCCCCAGATAGTCCTGGGGTGCCCCTTCGAACAGGTTCCTACACAGGGCGGAGCAGAAGTGGTACACCTTGCCGTGGTAGGCAACTGTCTCCGCCACCTCGTAGGGCAACAGCCTCATCCCACACACCGGATCGGTGAATCTCTGTTCACCCTTCATGGCTCCTCCCTTCCCACGAATTCCCCGTGCCAGGCATGGACCCATACCCGGCCGGTGAAACCGTTCACCGATAGCACCCCCGCAATGCGGCCATCCCTCAGGATGTGGAGGGTGTAGTAGCCGTAAAAGGCGGCGACCTCCGGGTCCGCCGTAGCCCCGGGCATGGTGCGGTCCAGGTAGGTTTGAGCTAGGCTCACCGCCGCATCCGGGGAGATGGGCATCTCCTCCCCGGTGGAGCGATAGTGCCGGACCCCCATGCCCGCGTACCTCACGTTCCACCGCATATTCGGGCCCGGCTCGGGGATGGCCCGGCCGTCTCTGGTGACGAGCAGTTCCAGGGCGAATCGGTCGCTATCCCGTTCCTTTACCTGGACGTAGAAGTTGTCGGTGAACTCCAGTATCTCGGCGATCTCCAGCGAATCGCCATAGCGGGTCAGGTAGTCTTGGGCGATAGCGCGGGCCATAGCGAGGGAGGGGGCTTCCCCCGTGGGGGAGCTCATTTCCACGGGGCCTAGGGCCTGTGGTCCCCCCCTGGCGACCCCATACTCCCGCATGGGGCAGTCAAGCGCCCACATCCCCGGGCCCATGGGACCGGAATGGGCTTCCTCAGCGCCCCAATGGGCATATCCGATCCCTCCCAGGAACAGGGCGGCGCTGATCGCCACCGTGGCGATCCCGGCTCCGGTCAACCAACGTCTGGATGTGTTCATGGGCATGCACCTCCTTGTGCCTCATGATCCTACCCACCCGGGGTGGATCTTCGATGGAGGAAATGAGGACATCCTGTGGAGGCGGCTCTCACCAAATGGGGACAGTCGAAGGACGGAACAAACCCCTGCTCGGCCCACCGGCTGGCCGAGGGGGGTCCACGGTGCATCTGGCCCCAGTTGGCAACCCCCCTAGTGGGGGTCACCCTTGGGGGTCGCCTTGGGGGTCAGATACTGTATTGATTGTCAACCCTCCTAGTCCATTGGCACACGATACCGCTCTTGTAGATTGCATGGGCGATGAGCAGAAGCTTCCTCGCCGCCGCGATCCGCGCTACCTTCTCCGCTTTCCCTCTCCCCTTCAGTCGAT
>DQVA01000111.1 GCA_015661965.1 Candidatus Bipolaricaulota bacterium | reverse complement strand
CGGCCGGGGGGTCCGGTTCGGCGGCGGCAAGGCGTTCGCCAGCTTGCGCGGCCGCCCCTTACTTCACTGGTGTGCAGGGGCGTTCGTGGCCTCCGGGGCGGTGGGGGAACTGGTGGTGGTGGCCCGGCCAGGGGAGGAAGGGCAGGTGACGGAGGCCCTTCCGGGGGTGCGACTCCCGTTACGGGTGGTTCTCGGTGGTGAGCGGCGGCAGGATTCCGCTCGGGCCGGGGTGGAGGCAGCCCGGGGCGAGTACGTACTCATCCACGACGTGGCCCGCCCGTTGGTCAGCCCTGAACTCATCCGCCGGGTGCTCGCCGCGGCCCAGGAGCACGGGGGGGCGGTGCCCACGATCCCGGTGGTGGATACGGTGCGGTACGTGGATGGGCGGGGCCTTTTGCGGGCCGAGGCGGTGCCCCGCCCGGGCCTGGTCCGCATCCAAACCCCGCAAGCCTTCCGGCGGGAGCTTCTCCTCTCCGCCCTGGAGCACGCCGAGCGGGGCGGCCTCTCCCTCCCCGACGACGCCGCGGCGCTCCTCGCCCTGGGGATGCCGGTGGCGGCCGTGCCCGGCGACCCCCGCAACCTAAAAATCACCCACCCCCCAGACCTAAAATTGGCCGAATCCCTAGCGGCTTCGATCAATCTGGCCTTTTGACGGGTTTGAGCTGGGGGATCATGATCCCCAGGAAGATGAGGCCGCCCCCCAGGATCTGGGGGCCCCGGAGCCACTCCCCTAAAAGCAGCCAACCGAACAGGGCGGCGAACGCGGGCTCGCTGGCGAGCACGATGGCCGTGTAGGCGGCGGTGGAGCGCCGCTGCACCCAAGTGAGTACGAAGAAGGCCAGGGTGCTGGCCAGGGCCCCGGTGATTAGGATCGCCTGCCAGGTGCGGGCGGAAAGCCGAAGGGTGGGGGCCTCCCAGATGTACGCCCCCGCCAGGGAAAGCAGTGCCACCACCCCAAGCTGGGGCAGGAACAAGCTCAAAAAATCCGTGGTCTTCGTGTACCGGTCCAAAAACACGAGGTACAGCGCGAAGGCCAGGGCGCAGATGATGGTGAGCAGGTCCCCGAAGCCGGTGGGCCCAAGCGGCTCCCTTCCTCCCAACACGAGGAGCGACAGGCCCAGCGCGGCGAGAGCCACCCCGGCCCATGTCCTCCTGGAAGTCCTTTGTCCCCACAGCCAGGCGATGGGCGGCACCAACACCACCGACAGGCCGGTGATGAGCCCTGACTTCTGGGCGGTGGTGTAGACAAGCCCCCAGGTCTGGAAGAAGTAACCCAAAAACAGGATCGCCCCCAGGAGCGCCCCTCGGGCCCAATCCCGGAGCCCTCTGGCGAGGAGGGGCAGTGCCAGGCCAGTGGCGATGGCGAACCGCAGGGCGAGGAACCAGAGGGGCCCGATCTCGGCGACGCCCTCCTTCACCAACACGAACGTCCAGCCCCAGATGGCGGTGACGATGAGGAGGGCCAGGGTCTTCATCAGGCGCAGATGAAGTGGATCACGTCCCCGTCGCGGACGGGGTAGTCCCGGCCCGCCCGCACGATCTTCCCCTGCTCCCGCAGCGCCCGCTCCGAACCGGCGGCAAGCAGCTCCTCCAGGTCCATGACCTCGGCCAGCACGAACCGGTCGCGGAAGTCGGAATGGATGACGCCCCCTGCTTCCGGGGCGGTGGTCCCCTTGGGGACCGGCCAGGCCCGCACCTCAGGCCCCTCGAAGGTGTAGAAGGTGACCAGGTCCAGAAGCTCATAGGCGGCACGAGCCAGGCGCACCAGGGCCGACTCGGAGAGGCCCCACTCGGAGAGGAAGGCCCGCCTTTCCCCCTCGTCCTGGGCAGCCTCGGCCACCTCCGCCTCCAGCCGTCCCCGGATGACCACCCAGCCCGCCCCCCGCTCCCGCGCCAGGCGCCCCACCGCGGCGGAGAACTCGTTCTCCCCTTCCTCCCCCACGTTGGCCACGTACAGCACCGGTTTGGCCGTAAGCGGTGCCAGGTCCTTGAGGCGGGAGAGCTTCTCTTGAGACAGGTCCAGGGCCCGGATGGGCGTCCCCGCCCCCACCTCCTGGATCAGCCGCTCCAGGAGCTCGAGCTCCGCCCTGGCCCCCTTGTCCCCGGTCTGGGCCAGCTTCCTTATCCGGGCGCGTCTCTTCTCCAGGGTCTCCAGGTCCTTGAGGAGGAGCTCGGTTTCCACGATCTCCACGTCCCGCCGTACGTCCAGGGTGCCGGTGGGGTGGGCGACGTCCGGGTCCTCAAAACAGCGCACCACGTGGAGGATTGCGTCCACGCCGCGGATCTCGGCGAGGAACTGGTTGCCCAGGCCCTCCCCTTGGGCCGCGCCCTTGACCAGCCCGGCGATGTCCACCACCTCGATGGCCGCCGGCACCTTTCTCTTCTCCGGGAACAGGGAGTGGAGCCGGTCCAGCCGGGCGTCCGGTACCGGGGCCACCCCGTGGTGGGGGTCGATGGTGCAAAACGGGTAGGCCTCCACCTTGGCCCCGGCGGAGGTGAGGGCGTTGAAGATCGTGGATTTCCCCGCGTTGGGGAGGCCCACCAACCCGAAGCTCTTCACGGCAGCCGCTCCTTCACCAGCGCCGCCACCTGGGCCGGGGTGCGGGCCACCGGGACCCCCCGGGCCGCAAGCCGCTTTGCCTTGGCCTCGGCGGTGCCCGCGGACCCGGAGATGATGGCCCCGGCATGGCCCATCCGTTTGCCCGGCGGGGCGGAAAAACCGGCGATGTAGGCCACCACCGGCTTTGTCATGTGGTCGGCTACGTAATCGGCCGCCTCCTCTTCGGCAGTCCCCCCGATCTCCCCCACCAGCACCACCACTTGTGTCTCCGGGTCCTCCTCGTAGAGCGGCAAAAGTTCGGTGAACGTGGACCCGATGATCGGATCCCCGCCGATCCCCACTACGGTGGACTGGCCGATCCCCGCCCGCGAGAGGTGGGCGGCGATCTCATAGGTAAGGGTGCCGCTTCTGGAGATGATCCCCACCGGGCCAGCCCTGAAGACCTCGCCGGGCATGATCCCCAGCTTCGCCTTCCCCGGGGAGATGAGCCCGGGGCAGTTGGGGCCGATGAGCCGGGTCCCGTATCCCTTGAGGAGGTGGTAGCAGCGGAGCATGTCGTGCAAGGGGATCCCCTCGGTGATGCATACCAGCAAGGGGATACCGGCGTCGGCCGCCTCCAACATGGCGTCGGGGGCGAACGCCGCCGGCACGAACAGGATGGAGGCGTCAATCTCATGCTCCTCCAGGGCGTCTCGAACCGAATCGTAGACCGGGATCCCGTCCAGGGATTGGCCCCCCTTCCCCGGGGTGACCCCGGCCACCACCCGGGTGCCATAGGCCACCATGTGGCGGGTGTGAAATGCCCCTTCGCTTCCCGTGATTCCCTGCACCAGCACTTTCGTGTCGCGATCCAGCAGGATGGCCACTTCCCTCTCACCTCGCTTGGGGCAAGGATAGGGGGCTGGGGAAAGGCGGGCAAGGAGCCGATTAGTGGAGCGGGGGGATCGGCGGTACACTTGACCCACCCCAGGTGGGGCCCTTGAAGGGGGAGGATATGCGCGAAACGAGTAGCCTGCGGGAGGATCCACGGCTCAAGGCCCGGATCGTGCGGCAGCTCCGCACCGCCGAGGGGCATTTGGCCGGGATCCGCAAGATGGTGGAAGAAGAGCAATACTGCGTGGACATCTTGAAGCAGATCGCGGCGGTGCAGGGGATCATCTCCCGGGCAGCCCGCATCCTGGCCCGCGCCCACACCCAGCACTGTGTGCGGGGGGCCATTGAGGAGGGCCGGGGCGAGGCGGCCATCGACGAGCTGTTCGAGGCCCTTAAGTATTTGAAGCACTTCTAGGGGGTGTGATGCGGACAAACGCGGATCGGCTGGTGATGATCTCGGTGTTGGGTGAGGTGACCAACCCCACCATTAGGTCCGGCGGCTACCGGATCACCCACGATGGGCGGCCGGTGGTGCTGCCCGGGGTAGGCGGGATCACCTACAACCTGCGGGTCGGGGACCCGGCGGTGGGCTGGGCCGCGGATCACGTGGAGCCCGGCGTGTCGCTGCGCAATTTGGCCAAGGACAAAGACTACCTGCCGGACACCAACTACGGGCTCAACTACCTGGCCTGTGTGGGGAACGAGGCCCGGGTGGCCACCGGCGACGCCAAGGGGGCGCGGGGGGTGGTCACCGGTAAGCACGGGGGCATCGAGCATGTGCTGGTGGATTTTCAGCCGGAAGTGCTGGAAAAGCTCCAGATCGGGGACAAGGTCCTAATCAAGGCTTACGGGGTGGGACTGGAGTTCCCGGATCACCCGCAGGTGCGGGTGATGAACCTGGACCCCGGGCTGTTGGAGGTGCTGCCGCTGTGGGAGGAGGACGGCCGGTTGGTGGTGGGGGTGACCCACACGGTCCCGGCCGCCATCATGGGCTCCGGCCTGGGGGCGGATACCTGCTACCGGGGGGACTACGACATCCAGCTATTTGACGAGGCCACGGTGGAGGAGTACGGGCTTGCCGACCTCAGGTTCGGTGACCTGGTGGCCATCCTGGACACCGACCACTCCTACGGCCGGGTGTACAAGCAAGGGGCGCTCTCCATCGGGATCGTGGTGCATTCCGACTGCGTGATCGCCGGGCACGGCCCGGGGGTGACCACCCTGTTCACCTCCTCCCAGCCCGGGGCGCTGGGGTACCGGATCGAGCCCCGGGCCAACCTGGCGGACGTCCTGGGCCTGCGTGAGTGAGTGGTCGACGGGGTGGGATGATGGACCTAAAGGAGCTGATCGGAAAGCGTGAGGGGGAGAACTTCGAGCTCCATCGCGAGTACTTGAACCCGTTCCTCGTGCGGGTGCTGGAGATCATCGGTTACGACGTGGTCTATACGCGAGGGAAGGGGGCCTGGCTCTATGACGCCGATGGGAACCGGTATCTCGACTTCCTCTCCGGCTACAGCGTGTTCAACTTGGGGAGGAACCATCCCAAAGTGAAGGCCGCCCTCATGCAGGTGCTGGAGCTGGATCGGCCTAACCTGGTGCAGATGGACTGTCCCCTGCTGGCCGGGATCCTCGCCCAGCGGCTGGTGGAGGTGGTGAGGAGGAGTTTTCCTGGACTGGATACGGTGTTCTTCACTAACTCCGGGGCGGAGGCGGTGGAGGGGGCGCTCAAGTTCGCCCGGGCCGCCACCGGGCGGCCCCGCTTTCTCCACCTCGAGCACTCCTTCCACGGGCTCACCCTGGGGGCCCTGTCGGTGAACGGGGACGCCTACTTCCGGGGAGGGTTCGGGGAACTGCTACCGGCCACCGCCATCCCCATGAACGACCTCGCGGCCCTGGAGCGGGAGCTGAAGCGGGGGGATGTGGCTTGTTTCATCGCCGAGCCCATCCAGGGCAAGGGGGTGTACGTCCCGGACGACGATTTCCTCCCGGCGGCCCAGCGTCTGTGCCGCAAATACAAGGCCCTGTTCGTGCTGGACGAAGTCCAGACCGGCTTTGGCCGCACCGGGAAGTTCTTCTGCGGGGAGCACTGGGGGCTTGATCCGGACATCGTCACCGTGGCCAAGACCCTGAGCGGCGGGTACGTGCCGGTGGGGGCGATCATCGCCCGGCGGGGGGTGCATCGGAAGGTGTTCCGGAATCTCGAGCGGGCGGTGGTGCACTCCAACACGTTCGGGATGAACGAGCTGGCCATGGCTGCCGGGATTGCGACCCTGGAGGCGCTAGAGGAGGAAGGGCTGGTGGCCAGGGCGGCGGAGCTGGGGGCCCGCTTCCAGGCCGGCCTGGTTGCGCTCCAACAGAAGTACGAGCTGGTGGTCGACGTGCGGGGCAAGGGCCTGATGCTGGGGATCGAGTTCGCCCCCCCCAGGTCCCTCAAGCTCAAGGCGGCCTGGAAGGGGGTGGAGGGGGTCAAGCGGGGCCTATTCGCCCAGCTCATCGTCATGGCCCTGATGCGGGAGTACCGGCTGCTGACCCAGGTGTCTGCCCACGGGGTGAACATCATCAAGTTCTTGCCACCCCTCATAGTGGGGGAGGAGGAGATCGACTACGCCCTGGAGGCGTTGGACGGAGTGCTCGCCGAGGCCCATCGCTTCCCGGGGGGGATCTGGGGATTGGGGAAAGAGTTGGTGAAGGCCGCTCTGTCCCGCTAGCCCCAGATGTTAGTAGTGGATGTCTTGCGGCCGGAACGGGAAGGGCTGGAGGTTCCGGTCCGCGGCGTGCCCCTGGAATAGGCCGCAGTCGAGGAGGATCTTGAGGT
>DQVA01000220.1 GCA_015661965.1 Candidatus Bipolaricaulota bacterium | reverse complement strand
GGGAAGGTATTGCGGACGCTACGGAACCCGGGCGGGCCGGTGGGGGCCCTCGCCTTTTCGCCCACTGGGCAGGTGTTGGCGGCGGGCTCGCTGTTCGGGCTGGTGTCCCTATGGCGACCCGTCGATGGTGAACTGGTCCATGTATTTCAGGCCCAACGTACCAGGGTCCATGGGATTTCTTTCTCCCCGGACGGGGCGGAGCTGGCCACCTGTGCCGAGCACGAGCCAGTGCGAATTTGGGACACCAACGGATACGGCCGGATTCGGGAGCTTCGCGACTACCGGGGGGCCGTGTACGCGGTGGCCTTCTCCCCGGATGGGGAAACGCTCGCCGCTGGGGTGGCCATCGGGGAGGTGGCCCTCTGGAGCGTTGGGGATTGGGCCCCGACGAGGATCCTTGCCGGGCCCGAGTCGGCGGTGGCAGGGGTGGCCTTCTCCCCTGCCGGGGGGCTCCTGGCAGCGGTGGACAGCGACGCCAAGCTGTGGGGTTGGGACCCTGGTTCAGGCGAGCTCCGGTTCGAGGTGGAGGGCCATCGCAAGCCCATCTCCAGGGTGGCCTTCTCCCCCGCTGGAGGGGTGATCGCCACCTGTTCCATGGACGAGACGGTACGGCTATGGGAGGGGGAGAGTGGGGCACTTCTAGCCACCTTGTGGCGGGAACAGCCGGTGCTCTATGACGATATGCTGTTCGCCCTCGCGTTCTCCCCGCAAGGGAGCCTGCTCGCAGCCGGGTCCGAGAACGGCTCCATCATCCTCTGGGATTGGGAAAGGCAGGCCATCGTCCGCGTGCTGGAGCGCCACCGGGGGATTGTCCATGCCCTCCAGTTCACCCCCGCAGGGGACCGGCTCATCTCGGGGGGACAGGACGGCAAGCTCCTGGTATGGGATGTAGCCCGGGGCCGGGTGCGGGAGACCCTGGATTATGGGGAAGCGGAAGTGCGGGATCTCGCCGTCTCCCCGGACGGGCGGCTGCTGGCCGTGGGGGGGACGGACGGAGCGGTGCGGATCTGGGATCTGGCCCAGGGGGAGCTGGTGGCGGAGCTTGTCGCCCACCTGGACGTGGTCCACGCGGTGGCCTTCTCCCCGGACGGGTCACTGCTCGCCTCGGCCTCCTCCGATGGCACGGTTGGTTTTAGTGTGGTCGGTCCCCACCGGTGAGGGACGTGCGTTCCCGGCTGGCCAGTTCCCCTCACAACTCGGCCTTGGCGGAGCTTCCCCAAAAGGAGCTGAAGGCGGCGCTCTCGCGGTTGCCTGAACTCCTCAGGGGGGCTATTAGGCGGCTCAGGCTGCGCAACTGGAAGGGCCGGCCGGTGCGGGAGAGCGAGGTGAAGGCGTTCCTCGTTGAGCTCGGCTTCTCCCGCGACCCCAACGCCCTGGTGCTCTACCGCAATTACTGAACTCGCTACATGGCCGCCAGGGCCGGGGGGAGTTCCTCCAGGGAGCGGATGGTGCGGTCGGGGCAGTGGAGGGGGGAGCAGGGCACCTGCTCCGCGTAGGGGCCGGCCAGCACCCGTACCGCGCGCATCCCCAAAAGCCGGGCCGGCAGGATGTCGTGATCCAACCGGTCCCCCACCATGACCGCCTCGCTCGGAGCTAGCCCCAACCCGTCCAGGATCATGCGGAAGAACAGGGGGTCGGGCTTGGCCACCCCCATCTCCTCCGACACCTTTTTCCACTGGAAGTACTGGAGCACCCCGAACTCCTCGAG
>DQVA01000009.1 GCA_015661965.1 Candidatus Bipolaricaulota bacterium | reverse complement strand
GCAGAAAACCCCGGCGGCGGTACTCCAACACCGATACCGCCCCGTGCCGCTTGGACAGCTTGGTCTTGTCCGGCCCCAGGATCATCGGGATATGGGCGAACTGGGGGAGCCCCCGGCCCAGCGCCCGATAGATCAGGATCTGCTTGGGGGTGTTGTTGAGGTGGTCATCCCCCCGGATGACATGGGTGACCCGCATGTCGGAGTCGTCCACCACACAGGCGAAGTTGTAGGTGGGGGTGCCGTCGGACCGCAGGATCACCAGGTCCTTGAGCTCGGAGTTTTTGAATTCCACCCGCCCCAGCAGCAGGTCCTCCACCGCGGTGACCCCGGTCTTGGGGGTACGGAACCACACTGCCCCCTCGTGCTCGTAGGCGGCCCCTTTTCGCAGGAGCTCCTCGGCCGCCCGCCGGTGTACGTCGATCCGGTCCGTCTGCCGATATAGCTCGTCCCAATCCAGACCTAACCAGCGCATGGACTCCAGGATCTGTTCGATGGCCTCGTCCGTGGAACGGCTGCGGTCGGTGTCCTCGATCCTGAGGATGAAGGTGCCGCGGTGGTGGCGGGCGTAGAGCCAATTGAACAACGCCGTCCTGGCCCCGCCCACGTGGAGATACCCGGTAGGACTGGGGGCGAATCTCACGCGTACTTCTGCCATGGCCGGCCATTGTAACGGGGGTTACGCTTCCCCCCAAGGGCTTTTGTCCCCCGGCGTCCTTCCGGCTAAACTGGGGCGAAAGGGGGTGGAAATGGCCGTTGCTGCATACGTTTTGATCCGCTGTCGGGGCGGCAAAGAGGACAGGGTCCTGTCCACCATCCGGCAGAAGCCACATGTCAAGAAAGCGGATCTGGTGTTCGGCGACTATGACATCATCGCCTACTTGGAGTTCGACGAGTTGCCGTCCACGTTTTCGGTGGCCGAGCTCAATCACATCGTCACCGAGGAGATCCGCAAAGTGGACGGGGTTTCCTCGACCAGCACCCACATCGTGACCACCAAGTTCTCCGGGGAGGGGAGAGGATGAAGCGGGACCTGGTGTCCTTGGCGGAGTGGAGCCCGGAGGAGATCTGGGAGGCGCTGGAGCTCGCCGCCCACCTCAAGCGGGAGCACAGGGCCGGGGTGGATCACCGACATATCTTGACCGGCAAGACCCTGGCCATGGTGTTTCAGAAGCCCTCCCTCCGGACCCGTGTGTCCTTCGAGACCGGGATGACGCAACTCGGCGGGCACGCCATCTACCTGGGACCGGAGGACATAAAGCTCGGCAAGCGTGAGACCACCGAGGACATCGCGATCGTGCTCTCCCGTTATGTGGACGGGATCATGGCGCGGGTGTTCGAGCACGAGATCGTGGAGGAGCTGGCCCGGTACGCCGCCGTGCCGGTGATAAACGGGCTTTCGGACCTCCTCCACCCCTGTCAGGCCCTGGGGGACATGCTCACCATCTGGGAAAAGAAGAGACGCCTGGAGGGTTTGACGTTGGCGTTCATCGGGGACGGCAACAACGTGGCCCACTCCCTGATCCACGCCTGCGGGCAACTGGGGCTCGCCTTCCGCATCGCCTGCCCCGAAGGGTATGAGCCGGACGAGGGGATCGTGGACTGGGCCAGGGGAAAAGGGGCCAGCGTGGAGATCCTCCGGGCCCCGCGGGAGGCGGCCCGGGGGGCGGACATCCTGTACACCGACGTGTGGGCGTCCATGGGGGAGGAGGCGATCGCCGAGAAGAAGCGCCATGCCTTCTCCGGGTACACCATCGACCTGGAGCTGATCGGGGAGGCCAACCCCGGGGCGTTGGTGATGCACTGCCTTCCCGCCCATTACGGGGAGGAGATCACCTACGAGGCGGCGCGGGCCCCGGGTTCGGCCATCTTCGACCAGGCGGAGAACCGGATGCATGCCCAGAAAGCGGTATTGGCACTGCTGTTGCGGTGAAGGGGGTGGCATGGAGCTCCTGCGGGAAGCTCGCTGTGGAAGCGAAGACAGGTCCGATGCGCTGGTGTGCGTCCGTCCTGGGCCGGGAGTGCGTGTCGAGGTGACCTCCAAGACCGGCCCCATGTACGAGGCCCGCATCCGGGAGGTGGTAGGGGAGGTGCTGGGCAGCTACGGGGTGGCCGGGGCAGAGGTGCGGGTGACGGAGCAAGGGGCTTATGACCACGTGATCGCGGCCCGACTGGAGGGGGCCTTGTACCGGGCCGCCGGGGCGGGGGAGGCGTTCCACCAACCGTTGCCCCTCGCCCGCCCCCGCCAGGGCAGCCCCAGGGACCACCTGCGCCGCACCCGCCTTTATATCCCAGGCAACAACGCGCGCTTGCTCGCCTTCTGCGACACCTTCGGCCCGGACTGTTTGCTCCTGGACCTGGAAGACGCCGTTCCCCCGGAGGAGAAGGACGCCGCCCGCTTCCTGGTACGCCGGGTGCTCGCCACCCTGGACTTCGGGGACACGGAGCTATGGGTGCGCATCAACCCCCTGGACCGGGGCGGGGAGGAGGACCTGCGGGTGGTGTTGGGGGGAAAGCCCCATGGGATCTGTCTGCCCAAGGCAGAATCCCCGGTGGAGATAACCCGACTGGCCGGACTCCTGTACGAGCTGGAGGGCCGGCTGGGCCTGCCCTGGCGGGTGTGGATCATGCCCATCATCGAATCCCCGAAAGGGGTGGCCCAAGCGGCGGACATCGCCCGGGTCTCGGAGCGGGTGGTGTGCCTCGCGTTCGGGGCCGAGGACTACACCCGGGAGGTGGGCTGTGCCCGCTCCTGGGAGGCCCTGCTGTGGGCGCGATCTCAGCTGGTGGCAGCGGCCAAGGCGGCCGGCATCCAGGCCTCGGACACGGTGTACGGGGAGCTGGAGGACGAGGTGGGCCTGCGGGAGGAAGTGCGGCGGGCCAAGGCCCTGGGGTTCGACGGGAAAGGCGTGATCCATCCCCTGCAGATCGGGCCGGTGCATGAAGAATTCGCCCCCACCCCGGAGGAGGTGCGGTGGGCGGAAGGGGTAGTGCGGGCAGCGGCGGAGGCGCAGTCCCGGAGTAAAGGCGTGGTGACCTATCAGGGGAGGATGGTGGACAGGCCGGTGCTGGAGCGGGCCAGGCGGGTGCTGGCCTTGGCCCAGGCCCTGCGGATGGAGGTGGGAGATGCCGCTTAACGCCGTGGGACGCGAGATCCCGGAGACCATCGCCGGACGGCCGGTAAAGCCGTTCCAGGGGGCGTTCGCCACCGTGCCCCAGGGGCGGAAGCACGGCGGCCCGCTCAAGACCTGCCGCCCCCGGGGGAACAAGGTGGTCCCCAGCCTGGAGGAGGCGATCAGGAACTCCGGCCTCTCCGATGGGATGACCATTTCCTTCCATCACACGTATCGGAACGGTGACCTCCTGGTGCTCAAGGTGGTGGAGCTCTGTGAGCGGCTGGGCATCCGGGACCTGAGGCTCTTCCCCACTGCCCTGTTCCCCTGCCATCAAGGGCTCATCCCCTACATCGAGCGGGGGGTGGTCACCCGGATCGAGGGGTCGATGAATGGGCCGGTGGGGGCGTTCGTATCTCAGGGTGGAAAACTCGCCGCCCCGGCGGTGCTCCGCTCCCATGGGGGCAGGTGGCGGGCGGCGGAGTGCGGCGAGGTGGGGATAGACGTGGCGTTCATCGCTGCCCCCTGCGCCGATCCCTACGGCAACGCCAATGGCCTGGGCGGCAGCAACCCTTGCGGTCCCATTTCGTTTTCGGTCATCGACTCCTGGGTGGCGGACCACGTTATCGTGGTCACCGATTCCTTGGTGCCCTATCCGGCCATCCCCCCGGAGATCGAGCAAGGGTATGTGGACCAGGTGGCGCTGGTGGACCGGGTAGGGGATCCCGCCGGGATCGTTTCCGGCACGTTACGGGTTACCCGTTCCCCCACCCAGCTGCGGATCGCGCGGCTAGCGGTGGATGCGGTGCTGGCCGCGGGCCTGGTGCGGGCCGGGATGGGGTTCCAGGCCGGGGCGGGCGGCATTTCCCTGGCGGCCACCGATTTCCTCGCCAAGGAGATGAAAAAGAGGGGGATCAAGGCCAAGTTCGCCATCGGTGGGGTCACCCGGTATCTCGTGGACATGTTCCGGGAGGGGCTGGTGGAGGTGATCCTGGACGGCCAGGCGTTCGATCCCGAGTCCATCTCCTCGCTGCGGGAGGACGTGCGGCACCAGATCATCACCCCCGGCTTCTACGCCGACTACAACTCCCTGGGCTGCGCCACTTACATGTTGGACTTCGCGTTCCTGGGGGGGACGGAGGTGGACCTGGAGTTCAACGTGAACGTGAACACCCACTCCGACGGCCAGCTCCTCCACGGCATCGGCGGGCACCAGGATGTGGCGGCCGGAGCTGAGGTGACGGTGATCACCATCCCCACCATCCGGGGGCGGATCCCCACCATCCGGGAGCGGGTGACCACGGTAACCACCCCTGGAGAGGTGGTGGACTTGATCGTCACCGAGCGGGGGATCGCGGTGAACCCGCGGCGGCAGGAGCTGGCGGAGGACTTGAAGAAGGCCGGGCTGCCGTTGCGATCCCTGGAGGAGCTGCGGGCGGAGGCGGAACGGTTGGTGGGCAAGGGGAAGTCCCCACTGTTCGGGGACGAGGTGGTGGCCGTGATCCAGTGGCGCGACGGCACGGTCATCGACGTGGTGAGGAAGGTGGAGGGATGGGAGTGAAGCAAATCCTGATGGTGCTACCTGAGATCGACTGGATCGAGGACGAGGGGCTCAAGGGGGCGGTGCTGCGCACCTACGAGCGGGCGCTCAAGGAGGGCGGCTGGGCCCCGGAGGACATGGCCCGCATGCCGTTCACCCTGGCCAAGGAGACGGATATCTCCTACGCCGACCACGTGCGGGCGGTGACCAGGATTGCCCGGGCGGTATATGATGTGTTCAAGGACATCTTTGGCAACAGGGTCCCGCTGCGGCGGGACGTGCTGGTGGCCGGGGCGCTGTTGCACGACGTGGGGAAGCTAGTCGAGGTAGAGCAAGAAGGCGACAATTTCCGCAAGTCAGCGGGGGGAAAGGTGTTGCGGCATCCCTTCTCCGGGGTGGCGTTGGCGGCGGCGGAGGGGGTGCCAGCGGAGGTGTTGCACATCATCGCGGTGCACTCCAAGGAGGGGGATCCCTACCCCCGGACTCCAGAAGGGGCCATCGTCCACCACGCCGATTTCACCACCTTCGATACCATCCCCGGCTAACGCAACAGGTCACAGCTCGGCGCTCAATCCCAGGTGAAGCCGCGCTCCCGGAACAGCCGCAGGCAGGCGTCCACCACTTGGGGATCGTACAGGG
>DQVA01000310.1 GCA_015661965.1 Candidatus Bipolaricaulota bacterium | reverse complement strand
GGACGGCCTCCCGCCCGAGACGGTGCTCGCCGCCCATCAGGCCCTACTGGCCGCCACCTTCCGCATGATCGAGGGGCAGGTCCTGGACCTCTCCCTGGAGGGAAGGAACGCCGGGGTGGCGGAGTACCTCCGGATGGCGCGGGAAAAGACCGGGGCGCTGCTGGGATGTGCCCTGGAGCTCGGGGCCATCGCCGCCGGGAAGGAGGAACCCCGGGGGAGGCTCCGGGAGCTGGGGGAAACGTTGGGGCTGGCGTTCCAGATCCGCGACGACTGGATCGGGATCTGGGGGGATCCCCGGGCCACGGGGAAGCCGGTGGGAAGCGACCTCTCGCGGCGGAAACGCTCGTTTCCCGTGGCCTTCGCCCTGGAACGCGATCCGGCGCTGGCGGAGCTCCTTTCCCGGGACCCCGTGCCGGTGGAAGAGGTCCTCCGACGGCTGGAGGCGGCCGGGGCCGCGGAGGCGACCCGACGCGAGACGGAGAGGTACGCCGCGGAGGCGAAGCGGATAGCGGCGGGGCTCCCCTGGGAGCCCTGGGCACATGAGGCCTTCGGGGAGCTCCTCTCGTTCCTGGTCAAGAGGGAGGCGTGAGATGGGTCGTCCGCTGGCGATGGAGCTCGAGCTCGCGCGATACCTCCTCCCGCGGCGGCGGTGGCCGCGGCGGGGGAAGTTATTCCCCATCGTCCTCATGCTCGAGCCCCTGGAGGCCTGCAACCTGCGCTGCATCGGCTGCGGCCGGGTACGGGAGTACCGGGACGTGATGCACCTGCGGATGTCGCCCGACCAGGCCCTCCGGGCCGCGGAGGAGGCCGGGGCCCCGGTGGTCTCCGTCTCCGGGGGGGAGCCCCTCCTCCACCCCCGCATCGCCGACATCGTCCGGGGGCTCATCGAGCAGCGCCGCTGGGTGTACCTCTGCACCAACGGGCTCCTCCTGCGGGAGTCCCTGGACAAATTCAGGCCCGACAAGAGGTTGTGCTTCGTGGTGCACCTGGACGGGACCGAGAGGGTGCACGATGAGGTGACCCGGCGGCCTGGGACCTACCGGGAGGCCATCGCCGCCATCGAGGAGGCCCTCCGGCGGGGGTTCCGGGTGTGTACCAACACCACCGTGTTCCACGGCTCCGACGTCCCGGATCTTAAGCGGCTTTTCCGCACACTCACGCGGCTAGGGGTGGAGGGCCTGATGCTCTCGCCCGGATACGCCTACGAGGCCGTCCCCGAGAAGGAGCTTTTCCTCCAGAAACGCGAGTCCATCAGGGTCTTCCGGGAGCTCCTGAACGGTGAGCGGTTCCCGTTCTACGACAACCCCCTGTTCCTGGATTTCCTGCGCGGGTACCGGGATTACCGGGAATGCGCGGCTTGGGCGATCCCCACCTACACGGTGAAGGGCTGGCGGGTGCCCTGTTACCTCATCGCCGACGGGCACGCGGAGGACCTGAAGGCGGTCCTGGACCCCGCGCTCTGGGAGCGGTACGGGCCGGGAAGGGACCCCCGGTGCGCCGGGTGCATGCTGCACTCGGGGTTCGAGCCCCAAAGCGTCCTGGATGCGGTGAACCATCCCTGGAAACTGCTGGTTCGGCCCCGGCGGCCGGTGGAGGTGGACTAGGGTGGTGCTCACGGTGGCGGCCCTCCGGACCGAGCTCCTGTTCGCGCCCCGACCCCGGGCGCCCCTGGGGGTGGGGGAGGCCGCCGCCCACCGACTGGCGGAGCTCTTGGACCGGAAGAGCCCCGCCGGGGTGCTGGTGATCGGCTTCTGCGGGGCGACTCGGGGGAACCTCCCACCGGGCGCCCTGCTGATCGCCGAGCGGATCGGCGACGTCCTAATGCCGGCTGAACTTGTGGTAAGGGCGAAAGAAGCGCTCCCGGAGGCAAAGGTGGGGCCGCTGGCGCAGGTGGAATCACCGGCCGCGCCGGCGGGGAAGGCGCGCCTCTCGCCGGATGCCCTGGCGGTGGACATGGAGTCGGAGGCACTGGCGGCGGAGCTATCCGCCCGGGGGACGCCATTTCTGATCCTGCGTTGCGTCTTGGACGCCCTATGGGAGGACCTATCGCGAGGACCGCGCCCCCGCTGGGCGGGGAGGGCCCTAGGCTGTGCCCGGCGGCTGGGCCGGGCGGCCCGGGTACTGGTGTCGGTGTTGGAGGGGGTCAGGACGTGATGCGACGGGCGCGCCGCAGAACGCGGGTCGTCAGGGTTGGAAACCTCCCCCTCGGGGGTGGAAGTCCGATAGTCGTCCAGTCCATGACCAACACCGACACCCGAGACGTCACGGCCACGGTGGACCAGATCCGCGCCCTTCAGGGGGCGGGCTGTGAGCTGGTGCGGGTGGCGGTGCCGGATATGACTGCCGCCCAAGCCATCCGGGAGGTCAAACGCGAGGTGACGTTGCCCATCGTGGCCGATATCCACTACGACGCCCGCTTGGCCCTGGCTGCCCTGGCGGCGGGGGCGGACAAACTCCGCCTCAACCCGGGCAACATCCGCGATCCGGGTGAGATAAGGCGGGTGGCAGAGGCCGCGGCCGCCCGGGGCGTCCCCATCCGGGTGGGGGTGAACGCCGGCTCCCTGGACGCCCGCTTCTTGAAAGGTGGGGAGGTCACCCCGGAGGGGATGGCCGAGGCCGCCCTGTGGGAGGTCTCCTTGCTGGAGGGGGTAGGGTTCCGGGACATCGTGATCTCCCTCAAGGCCCACGACGTGGCCCTGACGGTGGAGGCCAACCGTCTGGTGGCTGTAGAAGGGGACTGGCCGCTGCACCTGGGGGTCACTGAGCCCGGGGCCGGGGTGCCGGGGATCGTGCGTTCGGCGGTGGGGATCGGGCTCCTGCTCGTCGAGGGGATCGGGGACACCATCCGGGTGTCCCT
>DQVA01000109.1 GCA_015661965.1 Candidatus Bipolaricaulota bacterium | reverse complement strand
TCCCGGATCGCCCCATATCCCTAAGATGTCGTCGCGGATTTGGAACGCCAGCCCCAACGTCTCCCCCAGCTCCCGGAGCTTCGCCCGGAGCGCCTCCTTCCCGGCGGCGATCCCGCCCAGCTCCAGGGCACAGCCCAATAGGGCCCCGGTCTTTTCCCGCGCCATCCGGAGGTACTCCGTCACCCCGGCGTTCCTTCCCTCGAGGGAGAGGTCCAGCACCTGGCCCTCGATCATGCGGAAGGTGGCGGCCAGTAGGGCCTGATGGGCGGCGAGCACCGTCTCGGGCGGGAGGCCGTCCTCCGCCTCCAAGGCGGTGCGCAGGGCCAGTACCAGCAGGCCGTCCCCGGCGTTGATCGCTTGGGCGATTCCGAACGCCTTCCAGGCGGTGGGCCGACCCCGCCGCAGCTCATCCTCGTCCTGGATGTCGTCGTGCACCAGGGAGAAGTTGTGCACCAGCTCCAGTGCGCAGGCCAGCGGCAGTGCCTTTTCGACCTCCCCTGCCAGGGCCTCGCAGGAGAAGCAGACCAGGGCAGGGCGCAAAAGTTTTCCCCCGATCCCGGGGCCGGGGGTGCCGTCCGGCTCCTCCAGGCCCATGGGGTAGCGAAGTAGCCTAAAAAGCGCCCCTTCCCCCGCCAGAGTGCGGGTGAGGGCGGCCACGATCTCGGACCGGTAGCGAGACAGGATTCGCGCCTCACCCATGGGGCACCTCCGGGACGCGCACCAGCCCCAAGGCAAGGGCGGCCCGTACGAGCTCGGCAGTGGAATGCACCGCCAGCTTCCTCATAGCGGACGCCTTGTGGGCCCGCACCGTGGCCGGCGAGCGGGAGAGAAGCTGCGCGATCTCGGAGAGCTTTTTTCCCTCGGCGATGAGCTGTACCACCTCCCGCTCCCTGGGGGTGAGGGGCACTTGGGCGGCTTCTGGGGCCTCAAGCAGCAGCTCGCCCTGGGCCACCCGCAACACCGCGTCCACAATCCCCTCCGGGTCGTCCCCCTTGAGCAGGTAAGCGGCGGCCCCGGCGGCGGCCGCCTCGGCCCGCCAGGCCGGCTCGTCGAACATGGAGATCAGCACCACCCGCACCTGGGGCAGCCGCCGCCGGATTCGCCGGCAGAGCCCGATCCCGGAGAGATTAGGCAGGGCAGCATCCACCACCGCCAGGTCGGGCCGGGCCTCTCGCAGCAGCCGTAGGGCCGCTCGACCATCAGCCGCCTCTCCCACCACCTCTATCCCCGCAGCCGTGAGGATAGCCTTCAGCCCCTCCCGGGCCACCGGGTGGTCGTCCACGATTACCGCCCGCACAGGCATTGCGATTCGATGTTACCTCTCCCTGAGGTAAGTCACGATCGGGGAACCGCACTAACGCCGCTTTTGCGCGGGGCTCCGGCGGCCACGCAGTTCGGGAAGGCCAACCGAGTTGGGTGTGGGGCGAAGGAGCTGGAAGCGGACGAGGTGGTCAGCGCCCCCGCAGGGTGAACACCGCCTTGCCGTTGTTGGAGCAGGACAGGATGACCAGGCTCTTGCCACAGCCCTCGGCAGCGGTGGCGTAAAGGTAATGGATATCCAAGCCGTGTCTGGCCAAGGCGTCGGTTATCTTCCGGAGAAAGCCAGGGCGATTGGGAAGCTCCACTGCCACCACTTCCCGCTCCTCCACCGGGAGCTCCGCCCTCGCCAAGGCCTCCTTCGCATAGAGCTGGGCATCCGTGAGGAGGTGCACCTCCGCCTCCTCCAGGATGGTCTCCACGTGTACGGCCTGGATGTTGATGCCCATATCGGAGAGGAGTTGGGAGATCTCCTTCAGGAGCCCCACCCGGTTTTCAGTTCTGATCACGATCTCCTTCACACAGCGTGCAGTGGGCATTTACACCACTCGCACAGTATAACTCCTATGCCCGGATAGTGTCCTGTGAGCGCATCGGGGTAAGATACTGAAAGGTCTACAGAAGCTCATCGCGGAGGAGAAGAAGGCCTCGGAATCATTTCAAGCGCTGTTGAGCATCCCCGG
>DQVA01000195.1 GCA_015661965.1 Candidatus Bipolaricaulota bacterium | reverse complement strand
CTCTATATAATTTGGCCAAAAGTATAAAGGAGGGATGTACATGCGTAGAATGGTGTTAGGAACCGCGATCGTGCTGGGGTTGCTCGGGCTTATGGCCCAGGGACAGGAGCTTGTACTCAAGGGGTCCACGACCGTGCTCCCCCTCGCCCAGCTTGCCGCCGAGGCCTTTTGGGAGCTCCACCCGGAGGTGGAGGTCTCCGTCCGGGGCGGGGGCTCCGGCACCGGGATCGCCGCCCTCATCGACGGCACCTGCCACATCGCCAACGCCTCCCGGGCAATGAAGCCCGCCGAGTGGGAGCGGGCCGTGGCCCGGGGTATCTACCCCTTCCACTGGTACATCGCCACCGACGGGATCGCCGTGATCGTCCACCCCACAAATCCCGTCCAGGAGCTCACCCTGGAGGAGCTCCGGGATATATATACCGGGAAGATCAGGAACTGGAAGGAGCTCGGCGGAGTGGACCTGCCCATCGTGGCGGTGTCCCGGGACACCGCCTCCGGCACCTTCGAGGTGTTCAAAAAATTGGTGCTCAGGGGCGAGGAGGTACGGGCGCCCGGGGCCCTGTTCCAGCCCTCCAACGCTGCGGTGGTGGCCTCGGTGGCCCCCTCCCCGGGGGCCATCGGCTACATCGGGGTCGGTTACCTCAACCCCCAGGTCAAGACGGTAGCCATAGCTCGGGATCCGGCCGGCCCGTTCATCCTCCCCACCCCCGAAGCGGTGGTGGCCAGCGCCTACCCCCTCACCCGTCCCCTGTTCATGATCACCGACGGTTTCCCCTCGGGGATCGTCCTGGAGTTCATCCTGTTCATCCTGTCCGATCAGGGCCAGCGGCTGGTGGGGGAGGCGGGGTTCGTCCCGATCCGGCCTGGGCTGTGAGGACCAGGTGGGGACCCCGCTCGGGCGCGGGCTTCCAGGGCGCCGAGGACAAGGGGCTGCGGGGATGAGGTACAGAAGGGGGATCGTGGAGGCAGGGGTGCGGGGGGGCTTGGTGTGTGTGCCGCCCTCTCCCTCCTTGCCTTGGGGCTGATAGCCGGGTTCCTGCTGTGGGAGGGAGGTTCCGTGTTCGAGGCCACCTCGCCGGGGGGGTTGCTGGGAGGACGGTGGTGGTTTCCCACTAGCGACCCCCCCTCCTTCGGACTCCTCCCCATGATCGTCGGCTCAGCCCTGGTCACCTGTGGGGCCCTGGCCCTGGCGGTCCCGTTGGGGATCGGCGTGGCGCTGTTCGTGGCCGAGGTGGCCCCGGCCCGGCTGCGGGACCCCTGCAAGGTGGTAGTGGAGATCCTGGCCGGGATTCCCTCGGTGGTGTACGGGTTCTTCGGCCTCTTGGTCCTGATCCCCTGGCTCCAGCGGACCTTGGGCCTCCCAACCGGGCAGACCGCGCTGGCCGCCTCGATGATCCTGGGGACGATGGCCCTGCCCACGGTGGCCTCCATCGCCGAGGACGCGGTGACGGCGGTGCCGAGCTCCTGGCGGGAGGCCTCCCTGGCCCTGGGGGCCACCCGTTGGCAGACGGTCCTGGGGGTGGTGCTCTCGGCGGCGAGGCCTGGGATCCTGGCCGCGGTGCTCCTGGGGCTGGGACGGGCAGTGGGGGAGACGATGGCGGTGCTCATGGTCTCCGGGAACTCCCCGGTCTTCCCGCCTTCCTTCCTGCGACCGGTACGGACCCTCACCGCCACCTTGGCCCTGGAGATGGCCGAGGTGGTGGTAGGAAGCCCCCACTACCACGCCCTGTTCGCCGCCGGAGGGGTATTGTTCCTGTTCACCTTGACGTTGAACCTGGCCGGGGAGCTGGTGGGCCGGCGGGTGAGGAGGGAAGGATGAGGAGGTGGCAACAGAGGATTGCCTTCCTGGGGCTGGGACTGGCTGCCGGGGCGGTGTTCTCGGCCCTGGGGGCGATCCTGTTCCTCATGGCTCGCCATGGGCTTCCGGCCCTGTCCTGGGAGTTCCTCACCACCTTTCCCCGGCAGGGGATGACCCAAGGGGGGATCTTCCCCGCCCTGGTGGGCACCTTCTACCTGGTATTGGGCACGGTGGTCGTGTCCCTGCCCCTGGGGGTGGGGGCGGCGATCTACCTGGCCGAGTACGCCCAACAGGGGGCCTGGACCAGGCTGGTGCAGGTGGGGGTGGGAAACCTCGCCGGGGTGCCATCCATCGTGTTCGGGCTGTTTGGCCTTGCCTTCTTCGTGAAGGCCTTGGGGTTGGGGGTGTCGCTGCTTTCCGGGGCCTTGACCTTGGGGCTTTTGGTGTTGCCGGTGGTGATCCGGGCGGCGGAGGAGGCCCTGCGGGCGGTGCCATGGGAGTTCCGCGAAGGGGCTTACGCCCTGGGGGCCACCCGCTGGCAGGCTGTCCGCACGGTGGTGCTGCCGATGGCGAGGCCTGGGATCATCACCGGGGTTATCTTGGCCGTGGGCCGGGCCGCCGGGGAGACGGCCCCCATCATGTTCACCGCCGCTGCCTACTACACCCCCCGGCTCCCGAGTTCCCCCTTGGATGAGGTCATGGCCCTCCCCTATCACCTATTCGTCCTGGCCACCGAGTCCACGGCCTTCTGGAGGACCAGGCACCTGCAGTACGGCACCGCGTTGGTGCTCCTGGCGTTGGTGCTCCTGTTCTACATTCCGGCCGCCTGTTGGCGGGCGCGAACGCGAAGGAGGAAGCGGTGGTGAGGGAAGGGATCGCCCCGGTGTTGAACAGAAAACAGGACCGGCCGGCCTCGGAGCCCATCATCGAAATCAAGGGCCTCTCGTTTTTCTACGGCCGCGAACGGGTGTTGCAGGATGTAAACATCCCCATCTTCCCCCACCGGGTGACGGCCGTCATGGGCCCCTCGGGGTGCGGGAAGTCCACTTTCCTCAGGGTGCTTAATCGGCTGTATGAGCTCGTCCCCGGGGCCCGGGCCCAAGGGGAGGTGCTTTTCCGGGGGCGGAACATCCTGGAGGAGAAGGTGGACGTGGTGGAGCTGCGGCGCCGCATCGGGATGGTCTTTCAGAGGCCAAATCCCTTCCCGAAATCCATTTACGACAACGTGGCCTACGGCCCCAGGATACACGGCGTTCGCCGCCGGGAACTGAACGAGATCGTGGAGCGAGCCCTCAGGCGGGCGGCCCTGTGGGACGAGGTCAAGGGCCGACTCAAAAAGAGCGCCTTGGAGCTTTCGGGAGGACAACAGCAGCGGCTGTGCATCGCCCGGGCGTTGGCGGTGGAGCCGGAGGTGCTGCTCATGGACGAGCCCTGCTCCTCCCTGGACCCGATGTCCGCGGCGCGGATCGAGGAACTGATAGCGGAGCTGGCCGATGGGCTCACCGTGGTCGTCGTCACCCACAACCTACAGCAGGCCGCCCGGGTGAGCCGTTATGCCGGGGTGTTCCTCGCCGGGGGGGAGCTGGCTGAATTCGGCCTCACCCGGCAGGTGTTCTCCTCTCCCCGCGATCCCCGAGTGCGGGACTACCTTGCCGGTCGGTTCGGCTGAGGGGAAGGGACGGCCGCGTCCAGGGCGATCTCGGCGATGTTGAACCCGTACTCCCGCGCCCGCAGAAGGCTATCCATCACGATGCTGATGGCGTAGGCGTTCTCCGGCTG
>DQVA01000074.1 GCA_015661965.1 Candidatus Bipolaricaulota bacterium | reverse complement strand
GGGCATCCCCCGGGTATGGATCATGAAGATCTCCTTGCGCCCCTCCCGGTCCGGCACCCGCACCTCGATCTCCCGGTCGAACCGGCCCGGCCGCCGGAGGGCCGGGTCGATGGCCTCGATGCGGTTGGTGGCCCCGATCACGATCACGTTCCGCCGCTCCTTCAGGCCGTCCATCAGGGTGAGGAGCTGGGCTACCACCCGCCGCTCCACCTCCCCGGTCACCTCCGCCCGCTTGGGGGCAATGGAATCGAGCTCGTCGATGAAGATGATGGCCGGGGCGTTCTTCTCCGCTTCCTCGAAGATCTGCCGCAGCCGTTCCTCGGATGCCCCGTAATAGCGGGACATGATCTCCGGGCCGGACAGGGCGATGAAGTGGGCGTCCGTCTCGTGGGCCACCGCTTTCGCGAGCAGCGTCTTTCCGGTCCCCGGGGGGCCATAAAGGAGCACGCCCTTCGGGGGCTCGATCCCCAGGCGGGCGAACAGTTCCGGCTTTTTAAGCGGGAGCTCCACCATCTCCCGGATCTTCTGGATCACGTCCTTGAGCCCGCCGATGTCCTCGTAGGTGACCTCGGGGATCTCCCGCCCCCGCTCGGCTGCCTCCACGTACTCCGGGAGCAGTTCCACCTGGGTGGTGGGGACGATGCGCACCAACCCCTTGGGGCTCGTCTTCACCACCCGCAGGCGGATCTCCCCCAAGCCGAAGGCGGCGGCCTCGAAGAACTCGCGGAATATCCGGTCGGTGAGGAGTTCCCCTCCGAACGGGGCCTGGGGCGGCCGGGCGGCAGTGGTGGACACCACGTCCCCGGTGACCACTACCCTCCCCAACAGGATCTGTCGCAGCGATTCCGGGTTGGCCACCAGCCGGAAGCCCTTCCGGGCCGGGGCAAGCGTCACCTGTGTCGCCTCTTTCCACTCCGCCTTCCGTACCTCCACCGTGTCCCCGATCCCCACCTCGGCGTTGGTCCGGATGAGGCCGTCGATGCGGATGATGTCCAGGCCCTCATCGGCGGGATAGGCCGGGGCGGCGATGGCCCCGGTGGTCCGCTGCCCCTTTATCTCGATGGGTTCACCAGCTGACACCCCCAGCGCGGCCATATGCTGGGAGCCGATGCGGGCGATGCCCTTCCCCGCGTCCTCCTTGTGGGCCTCGGCCACCTTCAGCCGCAGCCCTTCATGTCTTTCGTCCATGGCTTCACCTCTCTTCAAATCTTAAATCCCCGGGCAAGGGACCGCTACTGCCCCGGTATAATGGAGTGTCATGCGCCTTTTCTTCTGCGTGGAATTGGAAAAGCCCGTGCGGGACGCCCTGACGGGGATCGCTGCCCGGCTCAAGGAAAGGCTCGGTGCCGGGGTGAAGTGGGTGGCCCGGGACAATCTACACATCACTGTCCGGTTCCTGGGCGAAGTGGAGGATTCCTTGGCCGAGGGGCTGGCCGAGCTGGGGGGGGAGGTGGCCCGGGCCACAGCCCCCTTTTCGTTCCCCCTCACCGGGCTGGGGGCGTTCCCCACCCCCCGTCGGGCCCGGGTGATCTGGGCCGGCCCTGAGGAACCCTCGCCCCCGTTCGCCCAGCTGGCTCGGCGGGTGGAGGCGGGGGTGCAAGCGCTGGGGTTCCCCCCCGAGCGGAAGGAGGCGGTGGCGCACATCACCCTGGCCCGGCTCAAGCCTCCCCGGGACGTGGCCGCCGCTTTGTCCGAAATCGCCGTCCCCGAACTGGAAGTGGAGGTGCACTCCCTGACCTTGATGCGGTCCCGCCTCACCCCCCAGGGGCCCATCTACACCCCGCTCAGGCGGTGGGAGCTGGAGGGCTAGATGGCCTACGAGATC
>DQVA01000197.1 GCA_015661965.1 Candidatus Bipolaricaulota bacterium | reverse complement strand
GGGAAAGCACATATCACGGTTCCGTACGAACTCCTCCCCGTTCCCCGGGCTGGAGATGAAGTGCGGGTACTGTCCCGGGAGGGGACGCCCTTGGGCCCGGGCAGGGTGCTCCGGACCCGCAAGGTGGGCACCACTTACCTGGTCACGGTGGAGGTGCCCGAGGAGTGGGCCATGAAGGCCCGGGCAATCGCCCCCTCTCCCCCGCGTAAGAGAGAGAAGGGGTGAGAGGAGGTTAACGATGGATGAGCCCATCGTCTGCCGCTGTGAAGAGGTCACACTTTCACAGGTAATTCAGGCCATCGACGAGGGCTATGACACCCTGGAGGAGCTGAAGCGGCATCTCAGGGTAGGGATGGGGCCCTGCCAGGGGAGGACGTGTCTTCCCCTGCTTGCTCGCATCCTGGCCGAGCGGGCCAGGCGCCCGCTCCCAGAGGTCATGGAGGAAGTGTCGATCCGGCCGCCCCTGGCCCCGGCCCCAGTGTTGCTCTTCTTGGAGGGGCAAGATGAGGACTAGCGCGGACGTGGTCGTCATCGGGGCCGGCGTCACCGGGGCAGCCTTGGCCTATACTTTGGCCAAGCGCGGGATCCGCGACGTGCTTGTGCTGGAGCGGCACTTCCCCTGCGCCGGGGCCACCGGCCGTTGCGGGGGCGGGATCCGCCAGCAGTTCACAAGCGAGTCCAATATCCGCCTTGCCATGGGCTCCGTGCGGATCTACGAACGGCTCTCCGAGGAGCTAGACTACGACATCGAATACGTGCAAAGGGGATACCTCGTCCTAGCGGAGACCGAGGAGGAGGTGACCCTGCAGCGTCAGGCGGTGGAGCTTCAGAGGCGTCTTGGGCTTCCTTCCTACACCCTGACCCCGGAGGAGGTGCCGGAGATTGTGCCCTTGTTCGATATCTCAACCATCGCCGGGGCCACGTTCTGCCCCACCGACGGCCACGCCAACCCCTTTCGGGTGGTGGAGGGCTACCTGGGGGCCGCAAAAAGGCTCGGGGTGGAACTTCGCAAGTCCACCGAGGTCACGGACCTTGTAGTCCGTGGCGATAAGGTCACGGAGGTGGTAACGAGCCGGGGTCGGGTAGCGGCGGGGCTTGTGGTGAACGCGGCCGGGGCTTGGTCCAAGAGGATCGCTGCCATGGCCGGGGTAAAACTTCCAAGTCGGCCGGTGCGCCATGAGATCCTGGTCACCGAACCGGTGCAGCCGGTGACCGAGGTGATGATCATCTCCCTTCACACCAGCATCTACTTTTCCCAGACGCTGGAGGGACAGATCGTCGGCGGAATCGGCGACCCCAAGGAGCAGCCAGGCTACAGCCTCCGCTCTAGCGTCAAGTTCCTGCGGCGGTTCCTCACCGAGCTCGTGCGCCACATGCCCGCCATGGGGCAGCTAGCCGTACTTCGGCAATGGGCGGGCCTGTACGATGTGACGCCGGACGCCCAGCCTATCCTGGGTCCCACTCCAGGACTCGACAACTTCGTCCAGGCGAGCGGTTACTCGGGGCACGGGTTCATGATCGCCCCCAAGGTGGCCGAGCTCCTCGCGGACTACATCGAGAAGGATGTGGTATCAGAGGAATTGGCTTGCCTGTCCTTGTCTCGGTTCGAGGGCGAGGTC
>DQVA01000055.1 GCA_015661965.1 Candidatus Bipolaricaulota bacterium | reverse complement strand
CGACGTGAAGCACGTTCCCCTCGATCCCCAGGAGCCGCACCACCGAGATCCCGATGGGGTTCGGTCTCGCCGGGGCCCGGGTGGCGAATACCCCGTGCTCCCGGTCATCCATGAACGGACGCACCCGGAGCCTCCCCGGGCCCGCCCGGTGGAAGTGGTATATGAGGATCACGTGGGAAAAACCCTCCAGATCCGCTAGCCCCTCCGCGTATTTGGGGAAGAGCTCGACCCGCCCCCGCACCCCTCCGGCGGCCCGGGGCTGGATGGGCGTCCCCTTGGGCTCCGGGAACGGGGTGCGGATCACCCCGATGGGCTCGTAGCTGATCCTCTCCGGAAGTGCCATCGAGGATAGTATATCCTCCCGGGCTCATCGGAACCGCGCGGGGTATACGTGCTCGTAGTCCCGGGGTGCATGTCTTGCGGGCGTATGTTAAGTAGACAACGATTGAGCACCTGGAGTGGCGGGGAACCTCGGCCACTGCGGGTTCAGGCCGTTCATAAGCTCAGGGACCTGAAGTCGCGGGGGGGCGGCGTGGGAAAAAGCGGTGGCTGCGATACTCAATTTGCGTCAGTTTTACCTCCGAGAGGAGCGCCTCCACCACCGACCAGTCGGCCTTATCCCGGGCCAGCAGTTCCCGCAACGCGTCCTCCCGCAGGGGGTGGACGGCGGAGATGGAGAGGATATCCGCCACCGGATCGCCGGTTGCTGCGAACGCGTCCCCCTCGTAGCCGATCAAGAGCTCCACCCGGGGAAGGAGCTCCGCGAAGATCTGATGGGCCCTGAGGAGCGCCCCTTCCTCCGGGGGCCGGACCCAGGGCTCCGCGGGGGGACGGGTGGGGACGGAGATGTACGCGATGCGGGGCCCGAGCTCGGCCAGGAACGCGGCCACGGCGGCGAGCTCCCCCGGGGCGTCGTTGATCCCCGCCACCAGCATCGTCTCGGTCGCGAGCGTGCCGCGGAACTCCCGCGCGAACTCGACCATGCCCTCGCGGATCGCCGCCGTGGAGAGGCCCTTGTGGGGGCGGTTGATGCGTCTCCAGGTCCCCTCCGTGGCCGCGTCCACCTTGAGGGAGACCCAGTCGGCCCGACGGAGCGCCGCGCGCACATCCTCGCGGGAAAGGAGGGAGGCGTTGGTGATCACGGCGATGGGGATCCCCAGGTCCTTCAGGGCGGCGATCTCCTCCCCCAGGTCCGCATCCAGGGTGGGCTCCCCGTCGGGGACGAAGGCGAGGTAGTCCACCGGTTCGCCCCGCTCCCGGAGCTCGGCCACCCGGGCTCGCACCGCCCGCACAATTGCCCGAGTCCCGTAGAAGGTCCCGGGCTCCACCCGCATCCGGAGCGTACGGCCCAGCTGGCAGTAGACGCAGGAATAGGAACAGATTTTGGGCGGGATGTTGTTGATCCCAAGGGATCTTCCCAGCCTCCGGGAGGGGACCGGCCCGAACACCAAGGACGTCGTCCTCATGGCGGTGCCGCGAACAGGGGCGGTTCCCGGTGGAGCAACAGGGACCAAAGGCCCACCGTCATCCAGGCCGTCCCCTTAGGGGGCCGATGCCCCGCGGCCCCATCAAGCCACCCCCAGAACCCGGTCGATCCCCACGATGAGGAGGGCCACCAGGTAAGCGAGGAAAAGTTCGTAGGCTACGGCGAAGAGGGCCCAGCGCCCCCCTGCTTCGGCCCGGATGGCCCCGATGGTGGCGAGACAGGGGACGTATATGAGCACGAACGCCATGAACGCGAAGGCCGAAAGGGGCGTCATCGCCCCGGCCAGGGCCTGGCCGATGGCCGTCTCCCCCTCCACCCCGTACAGGACCCCGTAGGTCCCCACCACGATCTCCTTGGCCACGAAGCCCGAGATCAGGGCCACCGTCCCCCGCCAGTCGAACCCCAACGGGCGGAAGACCGGGGCGAGTAGCTTTCCGAACCGGCCCAAGTACGAGTCCCCCACCTCCGCCCCCCAGGGGTGCGTCGAGAGGGCCCAGATGATTATCGTGCCCAAAAGGAGGATCGTCCCCGCCTTCTTCAGGAACACCTTGCCCCGGGTCCAGGTATGCAGGGCAAGCCCCTTCGGGGTGGGGAGGCTGTAGGGGGGAAGTTCCATGACGAGCGGCGCTGGCCTGCCCTTGAAGGCCGTCCGCCTGAGGAGCAAGGCCATCCCCACCGCGAGCAGGATCCCGAGGAGGTACATGCCGAAGATCACGGTGCCGGCCCGTTCCCGGAAGAAGGTCCCGGCCAGGAGGACGTATACCGGGAGCCGGGCCGAGCAGGAGATCAAGGGGTTCACCAACACGGTTATCAAGCGATCCCGCTCGTCCTCGATGGTGCGGGTCGCTATGATGGCCGGCACGTTGCAGCCGAACCCGAGGAGCAGGGGGATGACCGATTTCCCGGACAAACCGATCCCGGTCATCACCCGATCCCACAGGAACGCCACCCGGGCCATGTAGCCCGAATCCTCCAACACCGCGATGGCCAAGAAAAGGAAGAAGATGGGGGGAACGAAGGTGAGGATGAACCCCAACCCGCCGATGATCCCGTCGGCGATGAACGAGGCCCACCAGGGGCTGGGGATCGCCCCCGCCGCCCATTCGCCCAAGGCGGAGAACCCGGCCTCTATCCATCCCATGAAGGGCTCGGAGGCCCGGAAGGCGAACTGGAACACAAGCCACATGATCCCCAGGAAGATGGGGATCCCGAAGATGCGGGAAAGGAGCACCCGGTCCAGGAGCTCCGTGAGCCTGGGCACCCGGCCGGACGTCAGGATCACCTCCCGGGCGAT
>DQVA01000010.1 GCA_015661965.1 Candidatus Bipolaricaulota bacterium | reverse complement strand
CCGAGCTTCTGCGCCGAAACGGCTATGAGGTGGAAAAGCTCACCGGGAAGCCCATAACCCCCGCCTCCCTGGAGGGCGCCGATATCCTCGTCATCCTGGAGCCCTGGGGCTGGTACCACCCGGGGGAGGTGGAGGCGATCCGCGGGTTCGTCCGCGCCGGGGGCGGCCTCCTCCTCGCGGCAGGGCCTTGGAGGGGGAGCGGGCTGCGGGCCGCGAACGGGATCGCCAGTTACCTCGGGGCGTCCTTCCGGGCCAACGGAAGGGTTAGGGACCCCACCGACCACTATTCCGACCGGTCTCATATCATAATAGTTTCGACTCTGGCGGATCACCCGATCGCCCGCGGGGTGGGGTCGTTCTACTTCCAGGGCACCTATATAGCCCGGCTCGGCCCGGCGGCGGTGGTGGCCGAGTCGGATCCCGACGCGTGGTTCGACCACTTCGGCGCGGAGGACTGGGGGGATGGGGAGCGGCAGCCGGAGGAGGAATCCGGCCCGTTCCCCCTCATCGCCGCGATGGGGTTCGGCGCGGGCAGGGTGGTGCTGGCCGGGGACGGCTCATTCACGTATAATAGCTGGATCGACAAGCTGGATGCGGAGAGGCTGGCCCTGAACGTCATGGAGTGGCTCGCGTCGGGCCGGCGGGAGGCCGCCGACCAACCACCGGTGGCCTTCTTCACCTGCTCCCCCACCGAGCGGGGGACCCTCCGCTGCGACGCCTCCCCCTCCCTGGACCCCGATGGCGAGATCGTCCTTTACGAGTGGGATTGGGATGGAGACGGCGTCTATGAAACGAGCACCGGCCGCCCCCTGGTGGAGCACTCCCCCCTTGAGGGGTGGGCCGCCATCTCCCTGCGGGTCACAGATGCCGCGGGAAACGCCTCCTCGCTCACCCTGAGCCGGGGAGACCTCGCAAGCTATTGGGTCCTCAGGGGGAGCCTTAACTTGGAGGCCTGTCGGCTCCAGGAAGCGGTCGGGGACTTGGCCCAGGCCGTGGATCTGGCGCCCGAGGACCCCGAGGCCCATTACTGGCTGGGGAGAGCCTACGGCGCATTGGGTCGCCACGACGAGGCCATCGGGGAACTCGAGAAGGCCCGGGAGCTCGGGTTCTATCGGGAATCCGTGACCTTGGCCTTGAGCGCCAGTTATTCTTACCGGGGCGATTACGGGGTGGCCATCGGGCTATTACGCGACCTGCTCGCGGCCATGCCCGAAAGCACCTACGCCAAGGTCGCCCTGGGTTGGAAGCTTCTTCTGAATCGGGAGTTCGAGGCGGCCAGGGAAATCCTGGAGGAGGTCCAGGGGGTGCACATTGTCGCCCGCAACAACCTCGGCGTCCTCTCCTACTTCGAGGGGAAATGGCAAGAGGCCGTGGATAAGCTCCGGCCGATCTCGGAGTCGGCCTCCGATCCCCTCCTCGCCTTGGAGGCCAACGCTTTCCCGGGCCTGGCCTACTCCCGCTTGGGGGAAGAGGATCTCGCCCGGGCGGCGTTCGAGAGGG
>DQVA01000026.1 GCA_015661965.1 Candidatus Bipolaricaulota bacterium | reverse complement strand
GGACTAGGCCAGCCGCTCCACCAGCGTGGACGGGGCTATCTTCAGGGCCCGGAAAGCCGGCATCGCCGCCTGGGGGATCTCGGCCCGCAGCTGGTACCCCAGCCCCAGCCTCTATCTCCACCGCCCTCCACTCCGCGAGGCCGGGGCCACCAGGTGGCAACCTTTGGGTACTAATTCAGTGACACATATCGGCTCGACCGATCGTAAAGTTGGCGGTGTTGTTGGTCTCGTCACACTCCTCTATCTTGTCCTGGCAATCCACCATCACGTGGACCGAGAGCGGGAACGGTAAGGTGCCGACCGGAAGGTATACCACAACGTTCACATGCCTGGTGAAGCCAGGTGCTATGGTGCCAGCGGAGACGATGGTGGACTGGCCGTCCGCCGTGACACACACCTGCACGTTGTACGCCGCTACCGTGCCTTGGTTCTTCACCCACACGTCCACCTTGGCAAAGGGCCTCTGCTTGGCATCGTAGTTCCAACACCCGGTAAACCTTAAGATGACAAGGTCGGGACATCCCTCCTCCGCCTCGCCGGGCCCGGTGGTGAGGAACTCGATCCTAGGCACTAGGTCAGCGATGGGATTGACACAGGCGGATACCAGCGCCGGATAGGCCACGTCCACGGTAGGCGCAGGAACGGCGATCCCGAACACAGCCGATTGACCGGGCATGATACCACAGCTGCCAAGCGGCGCCGTCCAGGACCATTGGCTCCACACGTTTTGTAACCACCCCACCGGCCCCCATTGGTCCAAGGTAAGGATACCTGTGGTGTTGGGTAGGAAAAAATCGCAGATGCCGCAACCGTTGTACAGGAAGTCGATGTTCCTAACCGTGTAGATATAAAGGTCTCGCTCCCCAGCGTGCACGGCACACTCCTCCACCTGGAAGGAGCCGAACTCCGTTTCCACGGTGACCACGTCATAGCCGAACGCGTTCTCCGCACATTTGTGCTCTTCCTCTCCCAAGCCCAGTTCCTCGGCAGGGGATAGGGCCAGCATGAACTCCAGCGGTTGCCAGCCTCCATAGGCCACCAACCAGTGCGTCTCCCCCTCCCGCATGTAAGTGGGAAACACCTGGGCCTGCAGGCCAGCGAGGCCCGGGTCGTCACCGGTGTCCACCACGTCGATGGGCCACCCTTCGGGCTGCTGGGACATCCGGAAGGAGCGACCGACGAAGTACCGGTTCCTCTCCCTCTCCGGGCCCAAGCCCAGGATCACCCCCTCGGCCGAGAGGAGCTCCTCGCTGTAGTCGGCGCGAGTGGCGTTGCCCCTGAGTTCGAAGGCGATATGCGGGTAAAGTCCTGGATCGAATGGCCGTCCCATTACGGCCCGGTATTCCTCTCGGAAGGAGTCGTCGTAGAGTTTGATCAGGAACTGGTCGGGATAGCGCTCGGCCACATACCGGGCGATGGCATCCACCAACCAGGGATCCAGTGCCCCCCGCTCCGGCTGCGCCCGCATGGCGGGGGAAAGCCGTTCCGCCAAGATCAAGGTGTCCTGCTCGTCGATTACCCCGTCCTCGTTCAGATCGGGGAGCAGTGCCCGAAACCCGTGGTCTGCTAGCCACGCCAGCATGATGGCACTGCAAGTAGGGCCGGTGTAGGCCTCGGTCCCCTCGAGCACCGCCTGGTGGGAAACCAGTTGAAGGTCGCTGACCTGGAAGTAGTCCAGGGGAGGAAGCTCTTGAGCCGCTAGTCCTAAAGCGAGCACCGATACCGCTAGGTTGAACAGCCCCGACTTCCGCACCTCCATCACCTCCCGCCTACTATACCACGCCGAGCTGGCCCGGGACTGGGGCCGGGGGTATGATTGAGTGGGGTTATAGTGCCCAAATCGAGGAGGGAAACCGCGTTTCAAAACCGCCATGGATAAATTGATCGTCCGGGGCGCCAGGGAACATAACCTGAAGGACATCGACCTGGAGATCCCGCGCAACAAGCTGGTGGTCATCACCGGCATCTCCGGCTCCGGGAAGTCCTCCCTGGCATTCGACACCATCTACGCCGAGGGCCAGCGGCGCTATGTGGAGTCGCTCTCTGCCTACGCCCGTCAGTTTTTGGGCCTCATGGAAAAGCCGGACGTGGATTTCATCGAGGGCCTGTCCCCTGCCATCTCCATCGACCAGAAGGCCCGCTCCCACAACCCCCGCTCCACCGTGGGCACGGTGACCGAGATCTACGATTACCTGCGGCTCCTTTACGCCCGCATCGGTAAGCCCCACTGCCCCAAGTGCGGCCGGCCCATCGAACGGCAGACCTCCCAGCAGATCATCGACCAGGTGTGTGCCCTGCCGGAGGGGACCCGCGTGCAGATCATGGCCCCGGTGGTGCGGGGCCGGAAGGGCGAATACAAACACGTGTTCGATGAACTGAAAAAGGAAGGGTTCGTGCGGGTGCGGGTGGACGGGGTCCTCAGGACCCTGTACGAGGACATCCAGCTGGACAAGAGGAAAAAGCACACCATCGAGATCGTGGTGGACCGGATCAAGGTGGCAAACGGCAAACGCCCCCGCATCGCCGACTCCATCGAGACCGCCCTCAAGCACGGCGGGGGGCTGGTGATCGTGGAGATCATGGGCCAAGAGGAGCGACTCTATTCAGAGCACTTCGCCTGCCCGGTGTGCGGCATCTCCATCGAGGAGCTGGAGCCGCGCCTGTTCTCGTTCAACTCCCCCTATGGCGCCTGCCCCACCTGCGACGGCCTGGGGGTGCGGATGGTGGTGGACCCGGACCTGGTGGTGGACAAACGCCGGTCCCTGCGGGACGGAGGGCTCCTCCCCTGGGCGGGTTCCAAGTCCCGCTGGTTGTGGGCGGTGCTGGACGGGGTGTGCCGCGCCTATGATATCGACCCGCATGTGCCACTGGGGGAGCTGCCCCAGGAGAAGCTGGACATCCTCCTCTACGGCACCGGCGGCGAGCAGGTGGCGTTCACCTATACCACCACCTACGGCCGCACCCGCGTCTACCACCGCCCTTACGAGGGCCTCATCCCGATCCTGGAGCAAACGTATCGGGAGGCCTCCTCCGAGGAGGCCCGGCAAGGGGTGGCCCAGTTCATGTCCGCCCTGCCCTGCCCGGACTGTAACGGGGCACGGCTCAAGCCGGAGGCGCTGGCGGTCACCGTGGGCGGCAAGAACATCTGGGAGGTCACCCGCATGTCCATCCGCCAGGCCCTCCGGTTCTTCCAGGAGCTGGAGCTCACGGAGCGGGAAAGGCTCATCGCCCACCAGATCCTGAAGGAGGTGCGGGCGCGGCTCTCCTTCCTGGTGGACGTGGGACTGGATTACCTCACCTTGGACCGGTCGGCCAACACCCTGGCCGGGGGCGAAGCCCAACGGATCCGCCTGGCCACCCAGATCGGGGCCCAGCTCACCGGGGTGCTTTACGTGTTGGACGAGCCCTCCATCGGCCTGCATGCCCGCGATAACCAGCGGTTGCTTGCCACCCTGAAACGCCTCCGGGATCTGGGGAACACGGTGATCGTGGTAGAGCACGACGAGGAGACCATGCGCCAGGCGGACTTCATCGTGGATCTGGGCCCCGGGGCGGGTCTGCACGGCGGGTACGTGGTGGCCACCGGCCCCCCACAGGAGATCGCCCGTTGCGAACGATCCCTCACCGGCCAGTACCTGGCCGGGACGCGGCGGATCCCGGTCCCCCGGGCCCGCCGGCGGCCCCAGGACCGGTGGATCGTGGTCAAGGGGGCGCGGGAGCATAACCTCAAGGGGATCGACGTCCGGTTCCCTTTGGGCCTGTTCATCTGCGTCACCGGCGTGTCGGGCTCGGGAAAGTCCACCCTGGTGGACGAGGTGCTGTACCGGGGGCTGGCCTGGCGCCTGGGGTACTCGGCGGGCAAGCCCGGTGCCCACGACGACATCGAGGGCTGGGAGCTGGTGGACAAGGTGATCGAAATCGACCAATCCCCCATCGGCCGCACCCCCCGCTCCAATCCCGCCACCTACACCAAGGTGTTCGACCCCATCCGCCAGGTGTTCGCCGCCACCCCGGAGGCGAGGATGCGCGGCTACCGCCCGGGCCGGTTCTCGTTCAACGTGCGGGGCGGCCGCTGCGAGGCCTGCCAAGGACAGGGCAAGGTGAAGATCGAAATGCACTTTCTCCCGGACATCTACGTGCCCTGCGACGTGTGCAAGGGCACCCGCTATAACAAGGAGACGCTGCAGGTGCGTTACAAGGGCAAGAACATCGCGGAGGTGCTGGACATGACGGTAGAGGAGGCGCTGGGGTTCTTCTCCGCTATCCCCCCCATCCGGGCCCGGCTTCAGACCCTCTACGACGTGGGGCTGGGCTACATCAAG
This sequence comes from Candidatus Bipolaricaulota bacterium, assembly GCA_015661965.1. Classification (GTDB taxonomy): domain Bacteria; phylum Bipolaricaulota; class Bipolaricaulia; order Bipolaricaulales; family Bipolaricaulaceae; genus UBA3574. The sequence goes on along the minus strand of DQVA01000026.1, from coordinate 10,278 downwards.
CTGGGCCAGCCGGCCACCGAGCTCTCCGGGGGGGAGGCACAGCGGGTCAAGTTGGCGCGGGAGCTATCCCGCCGAGCCACCGGCCGCACACTGTACGTCCTGGACGAGCCCACCACCGGCCTCCACCCCGAGGACGTGAGGAAGCTTCTCGGGGTGCTCCACCGGCTGGTGGACGCCGGCAACACGGTGGTGGTGATCGAACACAACCTGGACGTGATCAAAACGGCGGACTGGATCATAGATCTTGGGCCGGAGGGTGGCGAGGAGGGTGGCGAGGTGATCGCCGAGGGGTCGCCGGAGGAGATCGCGGAGAACCCCCGTTCCTACACGGGCCAGTACCTACGCAAGGTGCTTGCGTTGCAGGAGGTTTTATGACTGGGCTGTGGATTGCCCTGGCGGGTTTGGCGATCGCCGTGGCAGTGCTCGCGCTCTTTCTCCTGCGGCGGGCAAAGCCCAGGGAGGAACTCGCTGCCATCCGCGAGGCCACCCGGGCCCTCTCCGAGGAGGTGGGACGCCTGTCCCAGCTCCTTTCGGGCCAGCTTTCCGGGCTTTCCGAGCAGGTGGGGAAACAGCTTGCCGCCACCGCCCAGCTCCTCCAGCGGCAAGAGGGGACGCTGGGGCAGCGCCTCGCGGGGGTGCAGGGGCTAGTGGCGGACGTCAAGGAGAAGCTGGGGGCCCTGGAGGAGGCCTCCCGCCGCATCGCCGAGCTGGCCCAGGACATCGCCTCCCTGCAGGACATCCTGCGGGCCCCCAAGGCGCGGGGGGGGCTGGGGGAGTGGCTGCTCTCCGAGCTCCTCGCCCAGGTGCTCCCCAAAGAGCGCTATGCCTTGCAGTACGCGTTCAAAGGGGGGGAACGGGTGGATGCGGCCATCTTCCTGTCGGGGATGGTGGTGCCGGTGGACGCCAAGTTCCCCCTGGAGGCGTTTCAGAAGCTGCTTGCGGCGGCCGGCCCCGATGAGCGGCGCAAATACAAGCGGGAACTCCTCCGGGCTGCCAAAAAGCACGTGGACGCCGTGGCCGACAAATACATCCGCCCCGCAGAGGGAACGGGGGACTTCGCCCTCATGTACGTGCCGGCAGAAGGGGTGTTCCTGGAGCTCATCACCCCCGATGAGGGGATCGAGGCGGGGTTCGTGGACTACGCCTGGTCCCGGCGGGTGGTCCCCTGTTCCCCCAACACCTTCTATGCCTATCTCCAATCGGTGGCCCTGGGTCTGCGGGGGCTGTCTTTGGCGGAGAACGTGGAGCGGGTGCTGGGGGAGCTGCGGGAGCTCACCGGCCAGCTCTCCGGGGTGGAACGGGAGTTCCGCGTCCTGGGGAACCACCTCAGGAACGCTCAAGGGAAGTACGACCAGGTGGAGCGGGCCTTGCAAGTCGTCTCGGCGCGGCTGGAGCGGCTGGTGAAGGAGGAGCCGGAGTGAACGGCTCCTGGGTGTGGCTGCTCCTGCTCGGCCTGACGGTAGTGGGGCTGGCAGCCTTCCTGGCCTCCGGCACCCTGGACCAGCCGGTGATCCTCTCCCCCGCCCCCGGGGAGGAAGTGGGGCTCCCGGCGCGGGTGGTGTTGGGAAATCTCCCCGCTGGTGCCGAAATCGGGGTGCGGCTCCTCGATTCCTATGGGCGCCTTGTGGGGGAGGACTCCGCCCAGGCAAGGGGCGGGCGGGCGGAGGTTGTGCTTTTCTACGATCTCCCGATCGGCGAGCGGGGGCGGCTGGAGGCCTTTACGCCGCTCCCCGGCCTCGAGGGCAAGCCATTGGCGGCCCGGGAGGTGAGGTTTGCGGACGTCCCCTGTACCTGGGTCAAGGTGTACTTCTTGGACCCGGGGGGCAACCCCTTCCCCCTCATCCGCCGGGTGCCCCGCACGCCCACCCCGGCCAGACAGGCCCTGGGGCTGCTCCTCTCCGGCCCCACCTGGTGGGAGCGGCTGCGCGGCTATTGGTCCGCCTTGCCCGAGGGGGTCCAGCTGGTGGACGTCTCCATCAGGGGCGGGGTGGCCGAGGTGCGCCTTGAGGGCATCCCAGAGGCTCTCTCCCCCCAGCTTTCCGCTTTGGCCGCTAGGCAAATTGCGTTGACCCTGCTTGAGTTCCCTACCATATCCGGGGTGCGGGTATACGCGGACGGCCGGGAGCTTCCCCCACCTTCCTAAGGAGCGGGGGGGAACCAGCTGGGGCAGCCGTCACCCTTGCTCGCCCGCAGGTGCCAGAAGTAATCGCCCCCATGGTGAAGGGCCCACCCTTTCACTTCCCGCAGGAATCCCTGAACCCTTTTTCCCTCCCAGCCACAAACCCTTTGCAGCGCCTGAGCGGCCTGGAGCTCCAGGTCTTCCTGCAGGAACCGGCCGGGGTAGGGGCCGAGCCCGATGGGGAGGGAGAGCCCCAGGGAGTGGGCGACGGCCAGCTTCTCCCGCTGGTAAAGGAACCGGACCACGTCCCGGCGCAGGGCCTCGCAGGGGGAGGGGCGCGGCTCGCGGGGCGGAAGATGGGTCACCGTGAGCTCACGATCGAAGTAAAACTTGTACCCGAGTAGCCAGCTGGAAAGCACGTAGTCTATGTCTTCCCCCCGGGGGATGAGGGGATCGAACGGCACCTTCCGGGCCAGCGCCCGTCCCAGCACCATGTTTCCCCCGAACGCAACCGGCGTGGGCACGGGGCCGCCAGCGGCAAGGAGGCGTTCCAGGGCGGCGTTCAGGTGGTGCGCCTTGTCCAGGAAGGGATTTCCACAGGGCGGCCCCTGCGCGAGGAACGGCTCCCCGGCGGCGTCAAGGTACGGCCCTCCCACCCCCACGGGCCCTCCCGCCAGCGCCTCCGCCCGCCGCAGGCAGTCCACCGCCCGGGCAAGGTGATCGGGCTCCACTACCTCGTCATCGTCCAACAGTACCAATACATCTGCCCCGGATAGGAGCCCCGCGAGAAGCCCCACGTTCCTGATGTTCCCGTAGCCGGAAAGGGAGATGGGAAATGGGGGCTTTCGCACTCGCTCCTTCAGGCCCCCCAGGGCAGCCGCCCCCACCACCTCGACGGGGAAAGTCCCGCGATAGGGCCTGGAAATATCCTTCACCCGTCGTTCCGCCGCGGGGGCGATTTCCTCCCGGGTGGCCCCTACCACCAGGATCACCCGGAACTCGGGGGCGGGAATACCGGCCAGGGAGTCCAGAAGGCGGGGCAGGGTCCCCTCCCCCGCGCTGGGGGTGGGGTGGTCGTAGGCCGGGGAGGGTTTCCCCAGCTCATATCCCTGCACCGGCCCCCAATAGGTGGGCACCACCACCGCTAGCCTGTCTGGTTTCACCTCGTCCGGAACGAAAGGCGCCATCGGGGCGACTGCGGCCGGACGCGGATCAGGTGGAGCGCGCCCTCCCGCCACACCCCGCGCAGCTCCGCCCCTTGTGCCTCCACCGCCAGGCCGGCTTCGGACACGGCCCCCACCAGGTGCTCCCCGCCGGGAGGGGTGGAAAACATGACCAGAAGTCCTTCTGGCCCCCGCTCCAGCCGGCACCTGCCGGCGGGCAGGGTGATGTATTTGTCCAGGAGGCCCAACAGTGCGATCCCCTCCACCAGCGGCGCCAGGATGAAATAATCCCCTCCCTCGGGGGGCAACCCCCCGGCCACCCCTGAGGCCAGCCGTCGGCGGAAGTAGTCGTAGACCACAGCCCCCTCCGCCCCCAGGTCCGCGGGGTCCAGGGAGTAGGCTTGCTCTCCCTCCGTAATGTTGTAGACGGCCAGAAACCGCCACGTCCAAGGCTCCAGCGTGGTCTCAGCGGCCGCGGCCAGGAGCCCTTGAAACAAGGGCCGCCAAAGCGGTTGGGCGGGCCGGTCCGGCTTGGCCAGGGTTCCGTCGGAGAAACATAGCCGCTCCACGATCCCCCGGTCCACGCAGCCCAATTTGTCGCCGATCCCCACCGGGCCGCAGGAGAGGGCCCGCATCAGGGCCTCATCCCGGGCCCGGGGCTCGCAGAACCCCTCCGGATGGGAGGCGTTGGTGATGAACACGTCGTGGAACGGGTACATCCCCAGTGCCCACAGGAGCCAACCCATCAGGAACCGGCCCCGGATGAATTCCCGGTAGGGGACGAGTTCATATTTCTTTCGCACCTTCGGGGGGAGCATGGCGAGCTGCTGCTCCTGCCGCACAAGATAGTCCTCCCCGCTGCGGGCGGCGATCACCCCCGGCGCCTGTGTGGCGGCGAGGAGGAATCCCATGGTGGGAACGGACAGCAGCAGCGGCAGCCCAGCCTCTTCGAAGGCGCTGGTCATGGCGGCGAACCAGTCCTCGGCGGCGGTCAGGGAAGCCCTGAGGACGGGGACCCGTCCCTGCTGGTTCCGCAGGTGGTCATGCCATACCCCGATCGCCCCCTGGCCTTTGAGCTCCCGGGCCAGGTCCCGGTAGAAGCGGGGTTCGGCGGGGCAGGCCGCCTCCTCCCCCTCCAGGAACCGATACCGATCCCGGTAGACGTTCTCCCGTGCGAACCCGGAAAGATGTAGGAACATGGGGATGCCGGTCTGGTGGGCGATCGGCCCCAAGCCGCGCGGGAATTTCCCCGGGTCGGGACGGTAGGCGGTGGCCAGCCCCGCCCGTTCGTATTCGTACCACAAGTCCAGCCCGAAATAACCCACCGGGAGCTTGCGGGAGCGGAAATGGCGGCCCAGCTCCAGGAGGGTCTGCTCGTCCGCGGGGTGAAAGAGATCCGAGTAGTAAGCCCCGTAGTCGGTCCAGTAGCCCAGTCGGGAGAGCACCGGGTGGTCGGTCGGCCTCGGCCGCCCCTTCCCGCCCAGGCTGAGGAGGATGTCCCCTAAGGAGTGGAGCGTGGCCAAGGGATCCCCACCGAAGACGAGGAGCGTCCTGAGGACGGACCCCCGCGGCAGCCGGTCGATGGCGCCGTGGATGCCCCGGGCTATGGCCGTGTTCCCCCCTAACTTTACGGCCCGCAACGGGCTCACCGGCAGGTGACTGGCTGGGGAGATCGCCAGGCTGCGGCGCCCGGCGGCGAGGACCAAGGGCGCAAACGGTCGATCGGGGGGGAGGTTCTCCAGCGTGTTCCCGTGGACGGGGTGGGGCCATTCCCCCTTTCCACCGGGCCCCACCATCCCCCAGGTGAAGAGGAGGTAGTCGGCCTCCCGCAGGAAGAGCAGCGGGACGTCCAGGGGGCTAGCCAGGAAGCTGTCTTCTCCGGCCAGGCCGGTGAGCTCCTCCACCACCAGGGCCTCCACGAGCAAGGCCGCCCTGGCCGGGTAGAGCTTGACCGAAAGTTCTATGATGGGTTCCCTGTCTCGAACACAGGTCAGGGCCCGGCCGGTGAAGCCCCCCAGCCGGTCTTGTCCTGAAATCTCTCCGTGCTCAAAAATTTCCAACAGATCGCCCCCCAGCCGCATCCTCATCCCTCGGACCCACACCTCGCCCCCGTACAGGACCGCTACCCCATCCGGGCCTGTCCGCAGGTCCAATTCACACATCTCCGCTCCTCAGCCCTTCCAGGACCACCCCCACGGTGGCGATCTCCCCGCCCCCCAGCGTGAGGTGCAAGGTATTTCCAAGGATCGGGAGCTCCCCCAGTTCCCCCTCTGCCAGGTCCAGGAGGACGGCCCGCCCCGGCCGCCAGGGGAACCAGAGCGCCACCTTCACTTGCCCCTCGCCCGGGTTGTAAAGCCGTAGGACAGCCAGCTGCCCCCCTTCGGCCGGTTTCAGGGCGGAGACGGGGAGCCAGGGTGGGTCCACCCGCAGGAAGCTGAACTCCGGCGGCAGTGGTCCCGCTCCTCTCCCCGTGGCGAGGAGGCGCGGCGGGGCGGTATAGAGCTCCGCCTCCCTCAAGATCCCGCTTTCCTGCCAAGGGCCACGGCCAGTATAGATCGCATACTCGAACCGATGCTCCCCCAGGCATTGGGCGCCGGGCGTGGGGAACAGGGGGCCGACGGCGTCCCGCCGCCGCGTCAGGTCGTGGCGGGAGAGCCACCCTACGCACCGAAGCAGGGTCAAGGCCAGGGTGCGGTCCTCGTCTTCCAGGACCTCGTACTCGGGGAGCCCGCCGCTCACAAGGCCGAACCCCCGCACCTCATCCCCCAGGTACACGAACCGGCGGAAATGGCGGGTGGGATAAGGGGCCTCGGTCCAGCTCTCCCCCTGGGGTGTGTGGAGCCGCCGCCGCACCACAGCGAACGCCTCCTCGGCCCAGGCCGCCTGGGCCCGCACCCCGGTGGGGAAGAGGACCCGCAGCCGGTGATCGCGGGCGGTATTCACCAAGGTGGTCACGAATTCCACTCGCTTGCTTCCAGGGTGGAGGTATACGGCCGTCTTGATCGGTATCTGCACATGGTTTCCGGCCCGGGCCGACCGGGAGGAAGCGAGTCTCTCCGGCACCTCCAAGGAGGTGTGGATCACAAGGCACGCCCGCAGTGGGCCCAGCTCCGTCCCCATCTGGGCGGCCTGTTGGTGTATGGGGAGGTCTCCGGGCACGGGGTCGAAGGTGTAAGTGTCACCCCGGTCCCCCACGTCCTCGAACCGGTGGAGCCCGGGGTAACGCTGTCCCGTCTCCTTGTCCAGAAGCTCTAACCTGCCGTCGGGGGTTGCCGTCAGCCGCACCAGGCCGTTCTCGATCCAGTTGGACCCGGCGTGTAGCTCCGGGCACCGTTTGGAACGCCCCGGGGCCAGCCGCAGGGCGACGTACCCCCGGGGCGGGAGCCCGGGAAGATACACGCGCAGTCGGGCGCGTACCGCCGGCCAAGGCACCCCCAGATAGCGCGGCTCGGGCCCCTTGAGCGGCCGCTCCCCCCAGGAGAGGACTTCCAGCGGCAGTACTTCCCCCGCCGGGGTACGCACCATAAGTACCTTGCCCAGGAGCTCCTCGGGCAGGAACACCTCCCCCTCTGCCACTTGGGGGGTTACGTGGCCACTGGGGTTGAAGGCCACCAGTGCCACCTCCCCCTCCTGCAGGAGTCCGGCGGTGTCGATCCTCCGCGCGATGGCCCGCAGGTTGCGGGCCACCAATTCCTCGGCGATCTCTTGACACCAGGCGAACCGGGCCCGCATGTCCCGCTCCACCGCGTCCACGGAGCAGCTGCAGATGGAATCGTGGGGGTGGTTCCGGAGCAGCCACTTCCAGGCAAGCCGCAGCAGCCCCGACCGTGCCTCCTCCCCCAGCCAGCCCGCATAGACGCTGGTGGGCTCGGCCCACCGCTCCAACAGGGTCTCACACCGGAAGTTGAGCTGTTTTAAGGGCGTGCGCGTCGAGTAGACGCTCTGCAACACCCGCGTGTCCTTGGGGGAGATGAGCTCGCCCCGCACCTCCACAAGGTCGTCCGCCCTGAGGTGTGCCCGCACCGCGGCGAAGAACTCGCCGAGCGAGCCCAGCCGGACCTCCATGCCGGGGTGTTCGGCGGATAAACGCTCCAGGAACCCCGGGAGCCCGGGATCGGGCGGCCAATGGTCGTCCCCGCAGAGGAGGAGGACTTCCCCGCTGGCGCTCCGGGGGACGAGGAACTCGAGCCGCCGTTTCACCTCCTTTGCTCCGGCCTCCCGGTCCCGGGAGAGGTCGACCAGCCCGCCGTAGCCCCGCGGCGGTAGGTGCACCGCCAATACCCTGCTTCCATCTGGGGCGACCCACCAGAACTCGTTGTGCCGGCTCCGCCCGTAATCGAGGCCCCGCCACAGGACCGCGGCCTCGATGCCGAACCGGCGTAGGATCTGGGGCAACTGGGCGATGTGGCCGAACTGGTCCGGGAGGTACCCCACCGGGCAGTAGCCTCCGAGCTCCCTGGCGATGGCCCTGCCGGCAAGGAGGTTGCGGATCAGCGATTCACCACTGACCAAAAACTCGTCGGGGAGCACGTACCAGGGCCCCACCGACAGGCGCCCTCCCCTCGCCAACTCCCGGATGCGCGCCTCCTGCTCCGGGCAGGCCTCCAGATAGTCCTCGAGGAGGATGGCCTGGCCGTCCAAGTGGAAATGGCGAAATTCTAGGTCCTTTTCCAAGATGTCCAGCACGCCGTCGAGCAACGCGATAGACCGTGTCCTAAACACCTGGAACGGCCGGTACCACTCCCGATCCCAGTGGGTGTGGGGGACGAAGGTCACCCCGATCTTTCCCGGCGCCCTCGGCCCGCTTCCGTCCTTCATGGCCGGGAGTATAGCCGGCCTGGAAGCCAAGGCCAGTGGTGGTAAACGCGCGGGGCTTTGGGCCGTGGGTATACTCGCAGCCATGAGGTTTTCCGCCCCTACCCGCGAGGAAATCCTGAGCGTGCTGCGACTGTGGGCCCTGCGGATCCCGCTTGCCTACCTGTTTGGCTACGTATTGGGCTGGGGGGCAGACGGGGTGTGGTGGGGGATGTCGCTATCCAACGTTGTCTCCGGCCTGGGCGCCCTGGCGCTGGTGGCCAGCCGCTCCTGGCAGCGGACCTTGGTGGAGGAGCGCGGAGGGGAATGAGCCGGCCTTGCGTGGGTCTATACGGCTATTTCGGGCATGGAAACCTGGGGGATGAGGCCCTGCGGCTCAGTTGGAGCCGGACCCTGCAGGGGAGGTTCTGCCTGTCCACCTGCTCCCCACCCCGGCTCCCCTTCCGGCAGGGGCCGTGGCTGTTTTGCGGGGGGCTCCTGCAGGACCGTACTTCCCTCCGCTCCCTCCTGTTTTACATGGCCGCCATCGGGACGGCGGCCAGGCGCGCTCCCGTGGCGCTGGCCAGCGTGGGCGTGGACTTGCGCCGGAGGGTCTCCAGGGAGGCGGTGCGGGCGGCCCTCGCCCGGGTCGATTACCTCTCGGTGCGAGATGAATTTTCCGCAACAGAGCTCTCCCGGTTGGGGTTCAACCCCAGGGTGTACCCGGACCCGGTCCTCTCCTGGCGGCCCCCGACCCGCCGCCCTGGCGGGGCAGTCTTGGTGAACCTCGTCTCGGAGCTCCCTGCCTGGCTGCGGACCCAGGCCGTGGTCCAAGCCCAACGGTTGGGGGCCGGGTTGAAAGCACCCGTCAAGGGTCTGGCCATGTCCCCCCAGGACCTCCCGGCACTGGCCGGACTTGACCCGCTGCGGCCGGCCACCCCCGCCCAGGCCCTGGAGCTCCTGGCGGCCGCGCCGCTGATCATCGCCGCCCGGTTGCATGCCCTGGAGTTGGCCCTAGTGGCGGGGACCCCGTTCGTGGCGCTACCCTATGCCCACAAGGTGAACGCCTTCCTGCATTTGGTGGAAAGGGGGCTGCCCGCTCCGGTGCCCCGTGTCCCGGCCGGCGCGGAGGACCTGCTGGCCGGGGACTGGCAACGGGGGCTGCTGCGGGCCCGGGAGAGGCTGGGGGAAGAGGCGAGGGAGGGGATTCGGGATGTCGAAAACTGGCTCGCCCAAGTGGCATGAGCCGGTGCTGGTGCGGGAGGTGGTGGAGCTGCTCTCCCCCGCCCCGGGTAAGCTTATCTGTGACGCCACTTGCGGCACCGGCGGCCACGCCGAGGCCATCCTAGCCCGGGGTGCCGAGCTTGTAGGCCTGGACAAGGACCCCCAGGCCCTGGCGCTCGCCCGGGAGCGCCTCGCTAAGTTCGGCCCCCGGGCGCGGCTCCTGCACGCCGACTTCCGGGAGCTGCGGGAGGCCCTGGCCCCGCTGGGGATCACGGAGGTCCACGGGATCCTGTTCGACCTCGGGCTGTCCTCCCTCCAGCTCGACTCCCCGGCCCGGGGGTTCTCCTTCCGGGAGGATGCCCCGTTGGATATGCGCATGGACCCCTGCCAGGATCTCACCGCGGCGGAGCTGGTGAACCGACTTCCGGAACCGGAGCTGGCGCGCATCCTATGGGAGTACGGGGAGGAACGCTATGCCCGCCGGATCGCTAGGGCGATCGTGCGGGCCCGGGATAAGGCCCCCATCCGCACCACCGGCGAGCTGGCGCACCTGGTGGCCCGCTGCTATCCCCCGGGCAAGCACCGCATCCACCCCGCCACCCGTACCTTCCAGGCCCTCAGGATCGCGGTGAACGACGAACTGACGGCGCTGAGGGAAGGCCTGGCCCAGGCCGTCCCTCTCCTCGCCCCCGGCGGGGTGGTGTGCGTGATCTCATTCCACTCCCTGGAGGACCGGATCGTCAAACACCTATTTCGCGCCCGCGCGGCGACCGGCCGGCTGGAGCTTCTCACCAAGAAACCCCTCCGCCCCTCGGCAGAAGAGGTGGCGAGCAACCCCCGGGCCCGCTCGGCCAAGCTCAGGGCGGCACGAGTGCCCGAGGTAGCCTCAGCTTAGGTCAAACGTCCTCGGGCGGGATAACCTTCCCGGCTAGGTTAGGGGGAGATGCGCCCTTGGGTGCGTACCGAAGCATTGCCCCG
>DQVA01000053.1 GCA_015661965.1 Candidatus Bipolaricaulota bacterium | reverse complement strand
GCGTCCCAGATCTCCTTCTTCAGGCGCCCCACCTCGCTGTCCTCGAACACGATAGCCGGGTGCTCGGTGGTCAGCCACTTCGTTTCGCCCATTTTCTTCCTCCTTTCATCGCAGGCGATGCGCAAGGGCAGCGGAGTGACAGAACCCGTCACGCGTCACCCGTCACGCGTCACGGCTTTATGATGATCTTCCCGTCCTCGCGTTTGGTCGCCTTCTCCAGGGCGGAAAGCGCCTCATCAAGGGGGAAGCGAGAGGTGATGATCTTGGAGTTGTCGATCAGCCCCGCCCCCATCATCCGGATCACCGAGGGGAAGATGCCGTGTCCGGAGTGGCCCTGGGCGCCGAACAGCTGCGAGCGCCGTACCTGAAATCGCTCCAGGAACATGGGCACCCGCTTGGCCGCCCGGCCCACTACCGCGATCTTCCCGCCTATGGCCAGGGTCTTCTCCATCTCGGGGATCGTCTTCTCGGGGGCCCCAGCGGCTTCCACCGACAGGTCCGCCCCCTCACCGTGGCTGACCTCCATTACCGCCTCGGAGGGGGTGACCTCGCGCGGGTCGTAGACGTAGTCAGCTCCCACTTCCTCGGCGAGCTTGCGGCGCACACTCGATATCTCGAAGGCGATCACCACCGCAGCGCCAGCGGCCTTGGCGAGCTGGATCGCCGCCAACCCGATGGGACCGGCGCCGTAGATCGCCACATACGCCCCGGGGCGGAACCCGCCCGCCCGTTCGAAGATGGTGTTGTAGGCAACGCAGGTGGGCTCGGTGGTGGCTGCTACCTCCCAAGCGAGGTCTTCGTCGGAATAGCGCTCGAACACCGCGTCCACCTTCCAGCAGAGCTTGGCCGGCACCACGATGTACTCGGCCATGGCCCCATCGATGGTGAACCCGATCTCCTCCAGGTTCTGGCAGTGGTTGGGGAAACCGTCCCGGCAGGGGCGGCAATGGCCGCACCACACCATCTCCTCCACCGTCACCCGGTCGCCGGGCTTGAACCCTTCCGCCTCAGGGCCGGGACCGACCTCCAGGACCTCGCCGGCGAACTCGTGGCCAATGATCGCGGGGAACTTGGTGAGGCCGGGATAGAGGATGTAGTCGTCCTGGTCGGTCTCGTAGAAGTGGACGTCACTCCCGCACACCCCGCAGGCCTTGACCTTAAGGAGCAGCTGGCCGGGGCCGGGCTTGGGAGCCGGGACCTCTTTGAGCTCCAGTTTCGGGTGCCGCCAGACATTGAACCCCTCGATGGCTTTGCCGGTTTTCTTCTCCCAGTCCGAGACCTGATAGGTGGGTCTGGGTTCCCAGTCAGCCGAGAGCACCAGTGCCTTCATGCCGCCTCCTTTCGCAAACGTTTGTAAAAGCGGAACGAGTATACCGCTAAAACCCGTGCCCGCCCATCACCTCAGGACCTCCAGGGAACGGCGCACCTCCTCCCATACCGCCTCCTCCCAGCCCGGCCCCTTGACCGGGGTGAACGGGTCTGGCCCGGGGGCGGTGCACTCCACGATCAGCGGTCCCCGGTAGCCGATTCCTTCCAGCGCGGCGAGGAGCTCCCGAAACGGGATATGACCCCGGCCGGGGGCGCGCCGGTTGGAGTCCGCCACGTGGACCAGCTGCAGCCGTCCCCCGACCAGGTGGATCGCCCCGGGGAGGTCCGCCTCCTCTATGTTCATGTGATAGGTATCGAGCAGCACCCCCAAGGCCGGCGATCCCACCTCCTCCACCACCGCCAGGGCCTGGGCGGCCGTGTTCACCAGGTGCGATTCGTACCGGTTGAGCGCCTC
>DQVA01000318.1 GCA_015661965.1 Candidatus Bipolaricaulota bacterium | reverse complement strand
GCGGAGCGGCGTACCTCCCCCGGGCGGGGCGGAGCGAACCGCGGCTCCCCGGAAAAGCCGGTGAGCCGGGCCAGCTCCCGGAAGATGGTGAGCACCGGGGTCTCCACGCCGGTGCCCACGTTGAACGCCGCCCCGTCCAGGGTGTCGCTCCGGTGGCCGGCGAGGAGGGCCCGAGCGGCGAGCAGGTTGGCCCGGGCCACATCGGCCACGTACACGAAGTCCCGGGTTTGCCGGCCGTCTCCGTAGATGGTGGGGGCCTCTCCGGCGAGTAAAGCCCGGCCGAAGATGGCGATCACCCCTGCTTCCCCGTGGGGATCCTGGCGGGGGCCGTACACGTTGCCGTACCGGAGGGCAATATAGGGCAGCCCCCGGGCCTGCTGGAAGGCATACAGGTAGTGTTCCCCGGCGAGCTTGGCCACCCCGTAGGGGGAAAGGGGCACCTTGGCCGCCGTCTCCGCAGTGGGGAGGGTCTCGGCGTCCCCGTATAGCACCCCACCGGAGGAGGCGAACACCAGCGCCCGTGCCTGGACTGCCAAACTCGCCTCCAGCAGGTTCAACAGACCCACCAGGTTCACCTGGGCATCCCGGGCCGGATCCTCCCAGGAGCGCACCACTGACGCCTGAGCCGCCTGATGGAACACAACTTCCGGCCGAAAGCCCTGGACCGCCCGGCACACCCCGGCCCGGTCCACCAAGTCCAGTCGGTGGAACTCCACCCCGGGGGGGAGGTTCTCCTCCCTGCCGGCGGACAGGTCATCGATGACCGCCACTTGCCAGCCTTCCCGAAGCAGGAGCTCGCAGAGGTGGGAGCCGATGAAACCAGCGCCGCCGGTCACGAGGGCCCGCACGCCCGCTCCTTCCACACACGGTCCAGGATGCCGTTGATGAACTTGGGGGCCTGTTCGGTGCCGTAGTCTTTCGCCAGCTCCACCGCTTCGTCGATCACTACCTCCGGGGGGATATCGGTGTAAAGTAGCTCGAACAAAGCCAGCCGCAGGATGTTCCTGTCCACTAAAGCCAACCGGTCCAGGCCCCACCCCTCGGCCCGCTGGTCGATCAACCGGTCGATCTCGGACTGGTGGGCCTGGATCCCGGCGAGCAGCGCCTGGGCGAACCCCCGCTCTTTGCCTAGATCCCCCTCTTCGGCCAGCAGCTCCTCAGGGGAGAGGTCCAGGAACTCCCGCCGATACAGGCACCGCAGCACCGCCTCCCTGGCCCGCCGTCGCATCTATGCCTGGGCCTCGCCGGGAGGCTGGGGGCGGCCGGTGCCCCGGATGACCAGGTTCACTTCCTCCACCGGGAGCCCGGTCTTGAGCTCGATCTCCCGCGACAGGAGTTCCTGGACGCGCTCAGCCAGGCGCGGCGCCTCCTCTTCTGGGGGCAGGGCCAGCCGCACGGTGAGCAACACCCCCTGGGCCGCAGGCCTTAGGGCGACCCGGAAGCCGGTGAGGCCCAGTTCCCGTGCCAGCAGCCCGGCGGCCAGCTCCCGCACCGCCCGGGGGGCAATGGCGATCTCCCCTTTCGGGCCGGGGCGGCGCATGGTCCTACCAGCGTGGAGCCGGTCCGCGAGCAGGATGGCGAAGGCGAGGGCCCCGGCCAGATTGGCCAACCCGATGGCGGCCAGTACCGCCCTTCCGGCGGCGGAAGTGACCTGCACCACCCACCCCGGGGGGCCCCAGCCGGCGATCAGGATCACCAGCCCCGTGGTCCCCAACATGACAAGGCAGCCCAAGCCCAACAGGAGCGACACCTCAACCCTCCTCCAGCGGCTCTTCCTCGGGGAATACCACCCGGGTGACCTCCACGTCCACCGCGTCCACCGGCAGGGCGGTCATCTTCTCCACCTCTTCTTTAATCCGCTCCTGCAGCTTTTGGGCCACCTCGCTCACCGGATGGCCATAGGCCACGGCCACCTTGATGGCGATCCTGACCCGGCCTTCCGCCAGCTGCACCTCCACCAATTTGCGGGCTGCCTCCCCACGGGGGAAGGACTCCCCTTTTGGGGGGGCGATCCCCTCCACCTCCGTGGCCGCCAGCCCGGCGATGGTGGCGATCACGTCCCGGGAGATGGAGACCTTACCTTCCTCCGGCCCCAGTCCAGACACGAATTCCTCTTCTTTAGCCATTGTTCTCGCCCCCTTCTTCCGATTCCTCTTCCAACACCAGGGCTTCCTGGGGCGGGATCACCTGCTTCACAAACACGTCCGTCCGCCCCACCCTGACCCCAGCCAGCCCCTCCAGGTCCTCCCTGACCGCCTGCTGCACCCCTTGGGCCACCTCATGCACCGGATAGCCGAGCACCACCGCTATCCGCAGTTCCACATCCACATGCTCGTCCCCCAGGTGGATGAGGAGCCCCTCCTCGGCCCCGGAGAAGATGTTCTTCAGGCCACCGCCAAGGCGCAGAGGCCGTACCCCTTCCACCTTCTCCACCGCCCGAGCGGCGATGGCTTCCAATACCCCCAGATGGACCGTAACCCGGCCCAGCGGGCGTTCCAACACCAACCTCTGTTCCGCCATCCTCGCCTCCTTCCCCCATCAGCCGACCCGCTCCACGTACGCCCCGGTGCGGGTATCAACCCGGATCACGTCCCCCGCCTTCACAAACAAGGGGACCTTCACGACAAGCCCGGTCTCCAAGGTCACCGGTTTCTCTCCCCCGGTGGCGGTGTCCCCCTTGACCCCCGGCGGGGCCTCCACCACCTTAAGATCAACGAAATTGGGCGGCTTTACCTTTAGCATCTCCCCTTTGTAGAACAGGCCCTGAAGGTCCATCCCCTCTAGGAGGTAACCGGCGATGTCCGAGACCATGTCCGCGGGGAGCTCGTACTGCTCGAAGGACTCCTTGTCCATGAACACGAACGTGCCCCCGGCTCGGTAAAGGTACTGAAGCTCCCTGGTCTCCATGAAGGCGGCTTCGATGTTGTCAGAATCGCGCAGGGTCTCGGTGATCACCCGCCCGGTCTTGAGGGACTTGAGTTTGGCCCGCACAAAGGCGCTGCCACGGGCCCGTTTAACATGCTCGAAGGCCATGACCTCGTACAGCTCCCCGTCCTTGAGGATGGTCATGCCCCGAGTGATCTCGCCTATGGAAAGCCCCATATCTTCCCTCCTCGTCCCATTGTATCCCGGTGGCAATGGTACCGACTACGGGCGGAAAAGCACGATCAGGCCCACCCGGGCGGTGCCCCGCTCCAGTATGCCCAGGGCCTCAGCGGCGGCATAGGAGAGGTCGATGATCCTGCCGGGTACGAACGGCCCCCGATCGTTGATCCGCACCACCACCGAGCGGCCGGTGTCGAGGTCTACCACCTCGACCACGGTGCCGAAGGGCAGGGTCTTGTGAGCGGCGGTGAAGGCGTACATGTCATATAGCTCGCCGTTCGCCGTGGTCTTGCCGTGAAACCCGGGCCCATACCAGGAAGCGATCCCCACCTCGTTGTACCCGGCCGGCCGGACGGTCAGCAGCAACACCGCCGCTGCCAAGATCACAAGCGGCACCAACCACCAGTGATTCATGACGGAAGATTATTCCCAGGTACTGGGGCTCAAAACAACCTCATGGGGTCAGGGTCCACCTTCACCCCGGGAGGGGGTTGGGGCAGGGCTTCCTTTAGCTGTGGTAAAAGTTCCGGCCCCCCCCGCAAAAGGAGCTGCCAGCGGGGGACCCCCCGGCGGGGGTGGAGCCGGACCGGTCCCAAGACCTCCAGGCCAGCCCCTTCCAGGCGGCGGGCGAGTGTCCCCGCCTTCACTTCGGCCTTTCCTCCCTCCACCCACAGCCGCACCAGCCGGGAAAAAGGTGGGTAGCCTAGGGATTCCCGGAAGCGCAGCTCCTCCCGATAGAAGCCCAGGTAATCCCCCCGGGCGGCGTAGCGGATGGCGTAGTGGTCCGGTTGGTCGGTTTG
>DQVA01000263.1 GCA_015661965.1 Candidatus Bipolaricaulota bacterium | reverse complement strand
TGCTGCGGGACCTTAAAGGATGAAGGCGGTGCACCTTGAGGTGAAGGGCAAGCCCTATCTTGTGCGCACTGAGCTTTCCGGGCAGGCGTACCAGACGTTCCGGGCGGCGGGGATGGCCCCACCTCCCCGGGTGGTGGAGGGCGTTGGGTACGTCCGCTCGATAACCCCTGAAATGCTCTTCTCAAGGCAAATCTCTACCTCGCGGTGTCAAACTTGGGGCCAAACTCCCGGGCGTCTTCGGACATTGGTATGGGGTCCACTCCTTGCTAGAATGAGATTCCGGTGCGGACATGATCCCGATACGAGATTACCGGCCGAGCGGCATCACCCCTTACGTGACCGTGGGGCTGATCTTGCTCAACTTGCTTATCTACGCCTACCAGCTCACCTACTCCGGTTCGCAGGTGGTCTGGATCGACGGCTGTGCCTGGCAAGATGCCCTGGGGGAGAAGACGACCCCCCCCGGTTTCGATCGGCTGGCCTATTTGCGGCTTGCCGGAGGGCGGGGCTGTCTGTACCCCGTGGCGGAGCGGGACCAGCTGGTGATCCGGCTGGGGCTCATCCCGGCTGAGTTCTGGGCCGGCGTCGACCTCCCCCCTCGGGTGCCGTTCCCCATCTGGGTCACCATCTTCACCTCTATGTTCCTGCACGGAGGGCTCCTGCACATCCTGGGGAACATGCTGTACCTGTGGATCTTCGGGGATAACGTGGAGGGGGCACTGGGACACGGCAAATTCCTGCTTTTCTACCTCGCCTGTGGGGTGGGGGCGGCCCTGCTTCAGGCGAGCGTGTCCGCCGGCAGCACCGCCCCCATGATCGGGGCCTCCGGGGCCATCGCCGGGGTGATGGGGGCATACCTGGTCCTCTTCCCCTGGTCGCGGGTGCTCACCATCGTGCCCATCTTCTTCTTCATCCAGTTCATCGAAGTCCCGGCGGTGTTGATCCTGGGGCTGTGGTTCGTGCTCCAGTTCTTCTCCGGGCTGATGGACCTCTCCTCTCTGGGAGGCGTGGCCTGGTTCGCCCACTTGGGGGGCTTCTTGAGCGGGGTCCTGCTGGTATTCCCCTTGAAGCGGCGGGGGGTAGTCCCTGGGCTGGTGCAGTGGTGGCGCCACCGGCGCTCCCCCGGGGGGTTCTGGTGAAGGTACTGGGGATAGACGAGGCGGGCAGGGGGGCGGTTCTCGGCCCGTTGGTGGTAGCCGGGATACTGGCCCCGGAATCGAAGCTGATGCGCCTCAGGGAGCTAGGGGCCCGGGATTCCAAGGCGGTACCCCGGGAAAGCCGCAAGGGGCGCCTTGTCGCCATCGCCCGGGAATTTCAGGTACGGGCGGTGGTGATCCCCGCGCAAGCGGTGGACCGGGAGAGCCTCACCGAGCTGGAACTCGCCGCCGCCGCCCACCTCATCCGCCGCGCCCTTTTCGAATCGCCTGCAGCCGGCACGCGCCACTTGCCACGGGTCAGCGTGGTAGTGGACGCCCCGGTCCATCCCCGGGCTATTCCCGGGTTCTTGGCCGAACTATCCCGCCGCACTGCCCTCCCCCCGGGGGCCATCTCCGCCTACCCCAAAGCGGACGCCCTTCACCCGGCGGTGGGGGCGGCATCCCTGGCCGCCAAGGTGATCCGCGATGCGTACGTGGCTTTTCTCCGGACCCGCTACGGGGATTTCGGCTGGGGCTATCCGGGAGAAAAAAGGGTGCAAGCGTTCCTCAGCGACTGGCTGGCCCGCACCGGCGGCTTCCCCCCCATCTGCCGCACCCGCTGGCGGTCCGTGCGCGCCCTGCTCGAGGGAAAGCTCCCCCTTTAGCAGGCAACTTGCGGTTTCGGGCCTCCTCGGGCAGAATTCCCCAAGCTGCGGAGCTTTGTCACTTAGGGGCCCTGTAGCCGCGGATGGTCACCTCGTCTCTTTGGGGAAGGGGGCAGGGGCTACAGGTCGAAGCAGGCGGAGAAAGACCCTGGGCCGGTTGGGCCAGGAGTGTTAGGAGGCAGGGATGCCCAAGCGGACTTATCAGCCACATCGAAGGCGAAGAAAGCGCACCCATGGGTTTCTGGCTCGGATGAGCACCCCGGGGGGGCGGGCGATCATCGCCCGGCGGCGCCGCAAGGGCCGCAGGCGGCTCACCCCCGCGTGATACGGGGCGCAGGGAAAGGACGGAGTTGAGCAAGAAGCGCGTTTACGAGATCGCCCGGGAGCTGGGAGTTCCCTCGAAAGAACTCATCCAGGCCTTGGCCGAAATGGGGATGCCCGGCCTCAAAGCCGTGAACACGGTGGACGAGGAGGAGGCCGAGGTCATCCGGGAACTATTTTTGGAACACAAGGGCCAATCAACGGTGGAAGGGGCTGAAGGGGAGGGCATCCCGACTCCGGTGGCCGTGGAACCCGCTCCCGCCAAACAGAAGCCGAAGGTGGGAGAGCCCCGCCCGCCGGTGGTGGCCGTGCTCGGCCACATCGACCACGGCAAGACCACCCTGCTTGACACCATCCGCAAGACCCACGTCACCCAACAGGAGGCCGGCGGCATCACCCAGTCCATCGGTGCCTACCAAGCGGAGGTGGATGGTCGCCTGATCACATTCATCGACACCCCCGGGCACAAGGCGTTCACCGCCATGCGGGCCCGGGGTGCCCAGGTGACCGACATAGCGGTACTGGTGGTGGCGGCAGATGACGGGGTGATGGCCCAGACCCTGGAGGCCATCGACCACATCAAGGCCGCTGGCGTGCCCATGATCGTGGCCATTAACAAAATCGACAAGCCCGAGGCCAACCCGGATCGGGTGCGGCAGGAGCTGGCCCAGCTCGGCTATACCCCGGAGGATTGGGGCGGGGACACCATCATGGTCCCCGTGTCCGCCCTCACGGGGGAGGGGGTACAGGACCTGCTGGAGATGATCCTCCTGGTGGCGGACATGGAGGACATCCGGGGTGATCCGGGTGGGGAGCTGGATGCCATCGTCATCGAGTCCCACATGGACACGGCGCGGGGGGCGGTGGCCACGGTGATCGTCAAGAACGGCACCCTGAGGGAGCGGGACATCATCGTGGTTGGCACCACTTGGGGGCGGATCCGCGCCTTGGTGGACCATCAAGGAAAGCGGATCAAGGAGGCCGGGCCCGGCACGCCGGTCCAGATCTTGGGCCTGGAGGACGTGCCACCGGCCGGGGAACGGGTGGAGCTCGTCAGGAAGCCCAACCAAGCTAAGGCCTTGGTGGAGGAGCGGCGTCGAAAGGCCCTGGAGGCCCGCCGGGTGGCCCGTCCCTTAATGACCTTCGAAGACCTGTTTGAAGCCGCCCAGAGGAAACGGCTGGCCGTAGTACTGAAGGCGGAGAGCATGGGGGCGCTCGACGCCGCCCGGCTGGAACTGGGGACCATCGAGACGGAAGGGGTGGACCTGGATGTGCTCCACGCCGGGGTAGGACCGATCAACGAGTCCGATATATTGCTGGTTGCCTCGGTGGAGGATGCCCAACCCCTGGTGGTGGGCTTCGGGGTCAAGGTGGATCCCAAGGCCCGCCGGGCCGCGGACGAGCGCGGTATCCCAGTGCGCACCTATGACATCATTTACGATCTCACCCAGGACATCGAGCGGGCCATGAAGAGGCTCCTGGGGCCTGAGTTCGTGGAGGTCAAGGTGGGCGAGGCCGAGGTCCTCAAGACCTTTGACATCGACGGGGTGGGCCGGGTGGCCGGGTGCGTGGTCCGCTCCGGCAAGGTGGTGCGGGGGGCGCGGGTTAAGGTGCTGCGCCTGGGTGAAGAGGTGTTCGTCGGGGAGATCGGCTCCCTGAAGCGGTTCGCCCAGGACGTGCGGGAGGTGCAGGCCGGCCGCGAGTGCGGCATCCGCATCCGCGACTACGATCGGGTTCAGGTCGGGGATATCCTGGAGATCTACACCCTGGAGGAGGTCCCGGCCTAATCACCATGGCCGTTGGGGTATTACGGGTCCAGCTGAAGTTGTACGGCGTGCAGACGCTCAAGGAAAAGAGATCCCTGCTGGAGCCCTTGCTCCTCAAGGCTCGGCGGGAGTTCAACGTGTCAGCAGCGGAGCTGGAGCTGGTGGATGAACCTCAGGCGGCCCTGATCGGGTTCGCCCACCTGTCCAACCACGGTGGCTTTTCCGACCAAGTGCTGATGGGGCTGCTCAAGGCTCTAGAGGGGGAAAGAGCCTTCTTCGTGGAGGACTGGGAGCTAGAGGTCCTGTGAAAAGCGAGAAGACCCGTCGCCGGCTGGCCGCCGAGATCCGGCGCCTCCTGGCCGAGATCCTAGAGTTCGAGGTCAAGGACCCGGCTTTGCGGGAAGCCCCCCCTACGGTGATGGAGGTGGTGCTCACCGCGGATGCCCAACGGGCCACGGTATACGTGTACGTGGATGGGGAGGCGCAGACGCGCCAGGCGGCCCTGGCGGCCCTCAACCACGATAAGGGATACCTGCGTACCCAGCTCGCCCGGAGGCTCCACGTGCGCCGGGTTCCCGAGCTTTTGTTCCAACTGGACGACACCCTGGATCGGGCCCTGCGGCTGGAAGAGCTATTCGATGAGCACTCCGAGTAAGCTAGAGCTG
>DQVA01000013.1 GCA_015661965.1 Candidatus Bipolaricaulota bacterium | reverse complement strand
CCCGGGACCCTGAGGACATGGCCTGGCTGGTGGAGGTGGTGCAAGGGGCGGTTCCCACCCCGATCTCGGTGGACAGCAACCGCCCGGAGGTGATCGAGGCGGGCCTAGAGGCCCTGGATGGGCGGGCAGCTCTCGTGAACTCCACCACCGCCGACGACGGGAAGCTGGAGGCGATCGTGCCCCTGGCGGCGGGGGCCGGGGCCGGGATCATCGGGGTGGCCATGGACGCCCGGGGTAGCCCCCAGGACGTGGCCCAGCGGGTGGAGAACGGGGCCAAGATCTTCGCGGCCTGTATCGACGCGGGGATCCCCCCGGACCGGATCTTCCTGGATCCGGTGCTGATGCCCATCCGGTTCATGCAGGAGCAGGCGGTGAAGGTGCTGGAGGTGATCCGGGAGTACACGCTCCTTTCCGATCCCCCGCCCCACATCTCGGTGGGCCTCTCCAACATCTGTTCCCAGACCAAGGAGCGGAGCCTCCTCACCCGGACCTTCCTGGTGATGGCCATGGCGGCGGGGCTGGACGCGGCCATCTGCAACGTGATGGATAAAGAACTTCTGGCCGCGGCCGCCGCGGCGGAAGTTATCCTGAACAAAGAGATCTACTCGGACGATTTCCTCAGGGTCTGGGCCCTGAGGCGGTCCAAGGGAGGTGAGTGATGGAGCGAAGCATCGACCGGGCGGCGCGGGAGATGTTGGAGGTGGCGAGGGAGCGGGACCTTTCGACGGCGTGGGACCGTTACGATGCGCAGAGCCCCCAATGCCGTTTCGGGGCCACGGGGTTGTGCTGCCGGATCTGTGTGATGGGGCCGTGTCGGATCATCGACGGGAAGGCCCCCAGCGGGATCTGCGGGGCGGGCGTGGACACCATCGCCGCCAGGAACCTGGCCCGGATGATCGCCGCCGGGGCCGCCGCCCACTCCGATCACGGCCGGGACGTGGCCCATACCCTCCTTTCCGCGAGCCGGGACGGGGACTACGGGGTCAAGGATCCGGTGAAGCTGCGGCGGGTGGCTTACTCCCTGGGGATCGACGCCGACGGCAAGGACGACGGGGAGCTAGCACGGGAGGTGGCGAAGGCGGCCCTGGCGGAGTTCGGCAAGCAGGAGGGGGAGCTCCTCTTCGCCTACCGTGCCCCCGAGGCCCGGGTGGAGCGCTGGCGGCGGCTGGGGATCATGCCCCGGGGGATAGATCGGGAGATCGTGGAGATCATGCATCGCACCCACATGGGGGTGGACACCGACTACAAGAACATCATCATGCAGGGGCTGCGGTGCGCCCTGGCCGACGGCTGGGGGGGTTCCATGATCGCCACCGAGCTCCAGGACGTCCTCTTCGGGACCCCCTCCCCCCTCCGGGCCAAGGTGAACCTGGGGGTGTTGGACCCCGAGGCGGTGAACATCGTGGTCCACGGCCACGAGCCCACCCTCTCGGAGATGATCGTTTTGGCGGCCCAGGACCCGGAGCTCCAGGGCCTGGCGGAAAGGGTGGGGGCGAAGAGGATCAACATCGCCGGGATCTGCTGTACCGCCAATGAGATCCTCATGCGCCACGGCATCCCCATCGCGGGCAACTTCCTCCAACAGGAGCTCGCGGTGATGACCGGGGTGGTGGACGCCATGGTGGTGGACGTGCAGTGCATCATGCCGGCCCTCTCCGATCTGGCGAAGCACTTCCACACCGCCCTCATCACCACCTCGCCCAAGGCGGTGATCCCCGGGGCCGAGCACGTGGAGTTCTCCGAGGAGAGGGCGTTGGAGACCGCCAAGGAGATCGTGCGGAAGGGGATCGAGAACTTCCCTCGCCGCAATGGCAAGGCCTTTGTCCCCGACGAGCAGATGGACCTCATCGCCGGGTTCACCGCGGAGTCGGTGTTCCACTTCCTCGGCGGCAGGTACCGGGCCACCTACCGCCCCCTCAACGACGCCATCATCGACGGTAGGCTCCGGGGCGTGGCGGGGATCGTGGGCTGCAACAACCCCAAGATCACCCACGACTGGGCCCACGTGGAGATGGCGAAGGAGCTCATCAAGCACGATGTGTTGGTGGTGACCACCGGCTGTTCTGCCATCGCCGACGCCAAGGCAGGCCTCTTGCGGCCCGAGGTGGCGTTCGAGTTGGCGGGAAGGGGCCTGCAGGAGATCTGCGAGGCCGTGGGGATCCCGCCGGTACTGCACCTGGGGTCCTGTGTGGACAACTCCCGGATCCTGATCGCCCTCACCAACATGGTCCACGAGGGGGGCCTGGGGGACGACATCTCCGATATCCCCGTGGCCGGGGCGGCGCCGGAGTGGATGTCGGAGAAGGCGGTATCCATCGGGTTCTACTTCGTGGCCTCCGGGGTGTTCACCGTGCTGGGGCAACCGTTCCCCGTGACGGCATCGGAGCGGCTCACCCGGTTCCTCACGGAGGGGATCGAGGAGCTCGTGGGGGGGAAGTTCGCGTTCGAATCCGATCCCATAAAGGCCGCCCACCTCATGATCGAACACATCGACAGAAAGCGCCACGCCCTCAAGCTTCGGGAGCCGATGTATGTTTGAGGGATCGTTGCGGGCCCTGTAGCCCGAGAGCATCGGGGAAAGAAGGAAAGGTGTGTGCCATTGTGGTGAAGCGGGGGGACGAGACGCTGGCGGAAGAAGTGGTGGAGTTCCGTTATGAGGACGGGGTGCTGCGGCTCAGACGCCTTTTCGCCGAGGAGGTGATCCTCGAGGGGGTGAAACGGTTCGAGTGGCGCGAGCGGGACGACACCCTCCGCATCTTGGAATAAGGGGGACTCCTCGGCGGGCGTGCCTCCGGAGGTCGCCCAGTTTCGCGGGGCTTCCCGCCTCAGGGTTGGTGCGGAAGAAAGTGCTGAAAGGGCGGTTCTCGCACTAGATTCCCCAGTTAAGTGGAAGGCTTTTCATGTTGCAAGGCGCGCCGCCTCGCCGCTGCCGGTATCGATGGGGTGTGGCTGGACGTGCCCTTCCTGAGGTTCGATTTCGGGGAGGACTGGCGGGAACAGTGGCCCAGTTTCGACCCCTGGGCGATCGCGCGGTTCGAGGCCGAAACCGGCTATACCGTGCCCCGACCCCCGGGCCGCTCCTGGCCGGATTGGGACGATCCCGCCTGGCGGGCCTTCGTGAGGTGGCGCTATTCCCTGGTCTCCGGATTCTTGGCCGACTACCGCACCGCCCTCAGGGAGGGGAACCCGGCGGCGGTTCTGATCGTGGAGACCTCGGTGGGCCCGGATGTGGCCGCCACCCAACGGGGCTCCAGCACCCTGGATCTCCCCGGGGTGTGCGACGTCACCGCCCACGAACACGGCGGCCCCTGGCGCAGCGTGGAGGCCACTTACTACACGTGGCTCCGCTTCCTGGCCGACCTCATCTTCTGGCGCCATACCGACGGGGACCGGCCGGCGTGGCTCCTCCCCTATGTGAAGGCCGGGGAGCCGGACCCGGTGGAGATGGCCCGCCGCCTAATCGAGGAGATCGAAAAGCGGAGGAA
The DNA here is from genome assembly GCA_015661965.1 of Candidatus Bipolaricaulota bacterium. Lineage (GTDB taxonomy): Bacteria > Bipolaricaulota > Bipolaricaulia > Bipolaricaulales > Bipolaricaulaceae > UBA3574. The sequence continues at coordinate 88 of DQVA01000013.1, read as the reverse complement.
GGCGCTCAAGCTTCAGGACGCCTACAGCTGAGGGCGGCCCGCCGCAGCAGGGCCAACACCCCCGGTAGATCCTGGGGGCGATAGGCCT
>DQVA01000011.1 GCA_015661965.1 Candidatus Bipolaricaulota bacterium | reverse complement strand
CGGGGACGTGGTGCTGATCGACTCCCGCGGCGTCCCCGATGACGCCATGGCCCTCCTGTTGGCGGCGGACCACTGCACCGTGGAGCACCTGGAGCTGAGGGGGAACCGGAGCGTGAGCCCCGGTACCCCGAATCGCGGCATCCGCCTGTCCGGGGCGAACCACAACGTGATCCGGGACCTCACGATCTACGATTTCCACCTGGGGATCGATCTCTACTGGAATTCGCACTACAACCGGATCCTCCGGGTCGAATCCTTCGATAACACCCACTCCGGGATCTACTTCCAGGACTACTGGGCGCGCAGCAGCTACAACGAGATCCGGGAGTGTCATCTCCACGACAACGATATAACCGGGATCGGGTTCTCCTGGGACAACGACGAATCCACCATCGCCGACAACCTGGTGGAGGGAAACGGCTACGTCGGGATCTGGATCGGCTATGGGTGCGATGGGAACTCGGTCCGGGGGAACACGGTGCGGGGGAACGCCGTGGCGGGGATCTCCCTCGCCAGCTGGCCGGGATGGCCTCCGCCGCGGTCCAACGAGGTGGTGGGAAACCTCGTACAGGGGAACGGCGGCGCCACCGTGGGACCGTGGGGGCCGGTGGAGTACGGCTCCGGGATCGGCCTGTACAACGCCGACGACAACGTGGTGCGCGACAACACGATCCTGGATAACCGCTCCCCCGATATCACCGTGTACGGGGTGGCCATCAACGCCGAAAGCACCGGGAACACCATCGAGGGGAACGAGATCGCCGGCAACGGCGTGGGGATCGCAGTGGTGGATGGGGCAAGCTACGGGAACATCTTCTCCCGGAACTCCATCTACCGCAACGATGGCCTGGGGATCGACCTGGGGGCGGACGGCGTCACCCCCAACGACGGGGGCCTGGGGGGACCCAACCGTGGGGTGGATTACCCGGTGTTCACCCGGGCGGAGCTCCGCCCCGACGGCACCGTGTACGTGGAGGGCTACATCGGCCCCGAGGGGGGTGGGGGGACGCCTTCCTTTTCCGGGGCCACGGTGGAGGTGTTCCTGGTCACCAACGGGGTAGACGGCGACGACCTCCAAGGAAACGAGCACGCCGGGAGGAACTACGGCGAGGGGTGGATCTACCTCGGGAGCTTGACGGCCGACGCTAACGGAGAGTTCGCCGGGACGCTCACCCCAGCGGCGCTGCCGCCCATGGGCCCCGTGTTCCTTTTGAGCGGGACGACCACGTTGGCGGCGGGGACGGGAACCTCCGAGTTCGGCGTCATCCGAGACGCCTGCCATCCCCTGGACTTGAACGGGGACTGTTCCCTTTCCCTCGAGGACGTCCGGATCGCCTACCTCATGGCCCGGGGATGCATCCCACCGGATCCCGTGGCGGATGTGGACGGCGATGGGGACGTGGACCTGGGCGATGCCGAGCGATACGGGGAGATCCTCCTGGGAGGTGGATGATGGGCATCCGACGCTGGGGAGCGTTGGGGCTGGGGGGAGCGGTGCTGGCGTTGGCGGGCTGTGCCCACCTTTGGGCGCCGCCGAGCCCCACGGTGATCTTCGCCCCCCCGGTGGTTCAGGGGGAGCGGGCGGAGATCTTGGTCTCGGTGGCCGATGTCCCGGGGGGAGCCGGGGCGTTGGCCGTGGAGTTCGGGGGCTTCACCTACCCGGCGCACAAGCTGGCCGATCTGGAGGTGGAGGGGATCGGAGGGTTCGTGGTGCTGGCGCAGCGGTTCGAGGCGGGACAGGGAGGATTCGTCGTGGCCTCGATTTCCGGGATCGAGGCCGGGCCCGTGGCCAGGATCACCTTCCGGCCCTTGGCCCCCCTGGACCCGGCGGATTTCGCGGTGGACGAAAACAGGGTCTCCTTGGCGGACGAACACAACAAGCTGGTGGATTTCGAGCTCTCCCAGCCGGCTTATTACGCGAGGTGAGGGAATGGAAAGACGGATCGCGTTGGCGGCGGGGGCGATACTGGGGATCTTCTTTTTGGGATGGGGGAGCGGCTCCCTGGAGATGGAGCTTGAGCTCCTGCCGTCCCCGGCCCTGGACACCTCCATAACCTTCCGGGGCGAGGCCGCCGGCCTCTCCCTGACGAGCACGTCCGTGGTCCACTGGGGGACATGGGTGTGGCAGGAGTTCGCGGTGGCGGGGGACATAAGCTTCCTTAACGTGAGGGCCTCCCTCCTCTTCGGACCTTCCACCATCGACTTCCTCTACGACGAGGTGATCCTGGAGTGGACGTTGGCGGGGCTTTGGTTCTCCTTTCACGCGGCCCAGCTCTCGGGAGCCGTCCTCGGTGGCCCGGCCTCCGGCGCGGCCCTGAAGGTGCGGGCCACGTTCGGGGAAGTGGGGTTGGAAGGGGTTACCGAGTTCGGGGCTACCGTGGAGGGGATCGAGATATTCCACACCGCAAGCGGCCTATCCCGCCGGTACACCACCGATCCCCGGTCCCCGGGAAACGGGTTCACCGCCCAACGGCTCTCCCTCTCCGGCCTGCCCCTCCCCTGCCCCGGGTGCCCGGAGGTGGCGCTGGAGCTCTATATCACCAAAGCCTCGGGGTTTGAGTACGTGGAGGTCTCGGTTGACGATTATCCCGTTTGGTGCTGTCCCGAGATCCTCGTCGATGGAACAGTGAAGGTGGGACTTCAAACGAAATCGGTGACCATCACCCCCGCGGTGGAGGTCTCGCCCGCTTGCCTCCTCCCCTATTTCGAGCTCCGCTGGGAGGAAAACGCCCTCACCGGGGTGGATCTGGCCGCGTTGGAACTCGTATGCGTCCTCGGGGATACCGTGTTCCGCTCCGTGACCGTCCTGAAACGATGCTGTTGGGCCTTCTCCACCCCCGAGCACGGCTCCCGGGTGGTCCGCTGCTTCGAGGCCGATGCGGAGGGGATCGAATACTACCCCCAGTACTGGGAGCTCGTCTCCCTGGAGCTAACGGGGCCCGGGTGCTGTGGGGGTAGTTGGAGGGCGGTATTCAACTCCTATTTCGGTGAGGGCGGTTCCCTGTTCGGCTGGGACATGGGTTATCTGGAGATCGCGGTCCCCATCTCACCGGGGATCTCCATCGCCGGCGTGATGGTGGCCAAGCCTTCCGGCATCGAGGCCATTTCGGTACGGATCGGGGTGAGCTGGTAGGGCCGAAGGGGCCGGACCCCGGCCGCGGGGCGAAATGGTACCAGGGAGGTTCATCGGCGAGGAAGTAAAAGTGAGGGCTGGCGACTTCGGCCGTCCTTTGGGCTTTGCGTGGCGGGGGATGGACTTCGAGGTGGTGGAGATCCTGAGCTCGTGGCGCAAGCTCGACCTGAGGCGGGCGTGGTGGCGGTGCCGCCGCCTGCCCGGGAGGTCGGTGGTGCCAAGCCAGTTGTCCAGGCGCCATAGGGACATTCAGAAGCTAGATTTCGATTTTAAACTATAGAAAATAGGCCTTACACCGGACCGCACTAGGCGGGCAGTGCAGCACGGGGAGGAGTTGGGCCACCAGGGCCCCGATGGGGTTATCCCCCCGGGCCAGGAAATGGGCCAGCTGCGCATGCAGGCACTTCACCCGTCGGGGGTTCCGCAACCCCGCCACGCCGGTCTTCACCGCCTCCCACGCCCCCCGGGCCCGCAAGAACCTCCCCTCCTCGGGGGAGAGCAAGGCCAATCGCTCCCGCTTGTATTCCTCATGGGTGCGGGCGTAGCGGGCCGCGAGCTCCGGGTCCTCTGCCAGGCGCGCCTCCAGCCGCCGCACCCAACCGGCGGACTCCAGGCGGCTCACCTCCTCCGAGAGGAACGGGCAAGTAAGCCAAAACAGGGTGGGAAATACCTCGAATGCGTTTCCCTCCCGGTGCAGGGGATGGTTGACCGTCACCTGGGGGTAGCCGTAGGGGCAATCGCGGGCGATGGCAACCACCCCCCGGGCAGGACGGCCAAGCTGCCGGCCCACCAGCTCCAGGTCCTCAGGGGTGGGGGGCCGGTCCATCAGTCCAGGGCCGCCTGGGCCAAGGCCCACTCCCTGAGGGAGAGCCGCTCCGCCGCGTAGGTGCCCAAGGGCCGGTAGGCTGCCAGGATCGCCTTGACCCCTTCTTCGAGTTCCACCTTTTTGCCAAGCAAGGTGGATAGATCCCCCACCGGGGCCGGGCGGGAGGCCACCTGGGTAGGGGAATAGCCGGGCCGCAACGCAAGCAGCACCTCCTCCATGGGGATCTCGTCCGACCATAGAAGCAGGGTGCCGTGGTGGAGCAGGGCCCGGCGCCGAAGCTGGGCCGCCCCGGACACCTTCCTCCCCTCCACGAACACCCCGCCGTCCCGGACCACCGCGGGCAGGGAGAACCGGCGCCAGAGCTCCCCCGCCAGGAGGCGGGCCAGCCGGGCCTGGGATTCCCGCACCGAGGTCCAGGGACCGGTGAGCGGCAAAAACAGCGAGAAATTCAGGTTGCCGGGGTGATGGTATACCGCCCCGCCGCCGCTGGGGCGCACCACCACCGGGATCCTGAGCCGGGCACACCGCCCGAGATCTGCTTCCTCCTCCGGCCGCTGCCCCCGGCCGATCACCACACACCGGGGGTTACGCCAAATCCGCAACGTGGGGGGCTGACGGCCCTCCCCCACCGCCCGCAGGATGGCCTCTTCCAAAGCCAGGTTTTCCTGGGGCGACCTGTAGGCTAGATCGATGAGTACCCGCATCGTAAGGCTGAGAAAACCTGGGCCGCCTGGAACGAGGTGCGCACCAGGGGGCCGGCCACCACCCCCCGGAACCCCAGGGCCCGCGCCCGGGCCGCCCAACGCTGGAACTCCTGCGGAGACAGGTAGCGGGCCACCGGGAGCTGCCGCGGGGTGGGACGCAAGTATTGGCCCAGCACCACGATGTCCACCCCGGCCGCCCGCAGATCCGCCAGCGCCTCCTCCACCTCCTCCTCCCGCTCCCCCAGGCCCAAAAGCAGCGACGACTTCGTGACCAGTCCCGGCTCCAGTTCCTTCAGGGTTGTCAGTACGGAGAGGGAGAGGTCGTAACCCGCCCGGGGATCCCGGACCTTCGGGGTGAGGCGCCGCACCGTTTCCAGGTTGTGTCCCACCACCTGGGGGCAGGCCTTCACCACCAGCTTCAGGGCCTCTCGGTTTGCGGAGAAGTCGGGGATAAGGGCTTCTACCGCCGCTCCCGGCAGCTCCTGCCGCAGGGCACGGATGGCCGCGGCGAACTGAGCCGCCCCCCCATCCGGCAGGTCATCTCGGTCCACCGAGGTGAGCACCACGTAGGAGAGCCCCAGTGCTTTGGCCGCCGCCGCCAGCCGGGCCGGCTCCTCGGGATCAAGCTCCCCCCCCGGCCAGCCGGTGGTCACGGAGCAGAACCGGCAGGCCCGGGTGCACACCCTCCCCAGCAGCATAAAGGTGGCGGTGCCCGCCCCCCAACAGGTGGGGAGGTTCGGACAGCGGGCGGATTGGCAGACCGTATGGAGGCCATGCCCACGCAGCACCTCGGCCATCCGCTGCACCCGTTCCGGGGCGTGGGGGTCCACCTCCACCCGCAGCCAGCCCGGTTTCACGCCGCCCATCTCTCCAACGCTCCCCGGTCCAAGGGGGAAATGTCCACCGAAAACACGTGTGCGAACTCCTCCAGGGCCACCTGGCGGGCTTCTTCCAGTGGGATAGGCCGGCCGGCCAGCTCGGCCAGGGAAGCCGCTTCCACCCCGTGCAGGCCGCAGGGGACGATCAGGGAGAACAGGTTGGGCGAAAGATCCACGTTCAGCGCCAGGCCATGCATGGTGATCCAGCTGCGCACGTGCACCCCCACCGAGCCCAGCTTCTTCATGCCCTGCCAGGCGCCGGGGAGGCCGGGGCGGCGGTGGGCCTCCACCCCAAACCGGGCCGCGGTGCGCAACATCACTTCCTCCAAGCAGGCAACGTACCGGCGCAGGTCCCGCCCATAGCCCCGGAGATCCAAGATGGGGTAGAGGATGAGCTGGCCCGGGCCGTGGTAAGTGACGTCGCCGCCCCGTTCCACCTCGATCACCTCCACCTTGAGCCGGGCCAGCACCTCGGGATGGGCGATGACGTGCTCCGGGCTGCCCTGGCG
>DQVA01000224.1 GCA_015661965.1 Candidatus Bipolaricaulota bacterium | reverse complement strand
GTATGAGGGAGAGTTGATCGCCATCAAGGGACGCAGCATCGACCTTTTGGTGACGCCGGAGCACCGACTCTACGTGCGCAGGCAAGGGAAGTCCGGTTTCGAACTGCTCCAGGCTGGAGAGCTGGAAGGAGAGCAAGGGCTGGTGTTCAAGAGGGGAGCGATTTTGTCGGATAAGGGTCAAAAGCACCCTGTGCACCTCTCACCGCCCGATGAGATACGAGAATCTGCCTGGTCCCGGGTTCCCTACAAAGGCTATGTCTACGACGTGACCGTGCCGCCGAACCACACGATCTACGTGCGGAGGAACGGCAAGGCCGTGTGGTCCGGCAACTGCGGCTGGCGGGGCATTCTCACCATCGAGCTAGCGAACCTGTCGCCGCTTCCCATCCGGTTGCACGTGGGACAGGGGATCGCCCAGGTCGTGTTCTTCCGGGGCCGGCGTCCCCAGCGCGCCTACGGCGAGAAGGAAGCGGGCGGCGTATACCAAGACCAACCCGGGGTCACCCTCCCCCGCTGATAGCCGACCAGTGAGGAACCCAGGCCGCACTGGGGTCAAGCGCTGCGCTAAAATGGGATCGCCCCCCGTGGGGCAGTCCAAAGGAGGTGGGAGTTGCGGAATCTAGTCCTGGGCATCTTGGCGGCGGTTTTGTCGATTGGGGCAATTGGCCTGGCGACGGAGTTCCGGTTCCTGGGGGCCTATGAGATCGCTACCGAGGCCTGGACCTTCGGCACCATGCCGGTGGGGGAGATCTCGGGCCTGGCCTACAACCCCGACCTGGGCATCTATTACGGGATCTGCGACAACCGGGGCAAACACCCGGACGAGGAGGGCACCGCCGGGCGGCTTTACACCCTCGCGATCGACTTCGGTTGCTGTGGGATCTACGGGGTCAAGGTATTGGGGGTGACCTTCCTCGATGCCGATCCGGAGGCGGCCGGGGTGCAGCCCTATGGTCCGGGCGAGGTGGACGCCGAGGAGGTCCTGTTGACCCCGGACGGCCGGCTCATCATCTCCTCAGAGCGGGATCTGGAGAACCGGCCCTGGATCCGGATCTTCGCCCTGGATGGGGTTATGCTCGGCGAGATCCCGGTGCCGGAGGTATTTATGCCCGGAGAGGACACAGGGGTGCGTCGGAACCTGGCCTTCGAAGCCATGGCCCTCTCCCCTGATGGGAAGAGCCTGTTCGTGGCCACCGAGCAGGCCTTGGCCCAGGATGGGCCCATCTGCACCACGGACCACGGCACCACCGTGCGCATCATCCAGTACGATCTCTCTGGCGAGACACCGGTGGAGGTGGCTGAGTACGCCTACGTCACCGAGCCCATCTTCGCCGCCCCGCTTGACACTTACGCCGACAACGGTGTCACGGCCATGGTCTACATCAAGCACATCCTGCCGGAGTACGACCTGCTGGTGGTGGAGCGGGCCTACGTGAGCGGGGTGGGGAACGACATCAAGGTGTTCGGGGTAAAGCTCGCCGGGGCGGATGACGTCAAGGACCTCCAGGCCCTGTCGTTCCCGTTCACCGGCAGCGCGGTGGAGAAGACGCTGCTTTTGCGGATCTCGGCCATCCCCGAGTACTCGGACATCCCGGTTGTGCCGGACAACATCGAGGCCATCTG
>DQVA01000192.1 GCA_015661965.1 Candidatus Bipolaricaulota bacterium | reverse complement strand
TCAGGGCGTCGATCATGAGGAGGAGTTCCATGAGATGGTCGTTCACCGGGGGGGAGGTGGGTTGGATCACGAACACGTCCTTTCCCCGGACGGTATGCTGTACCTGGATCCGGACCTCCCCGTCCGGGAACCGGCCCGGGACCAGGTCCTTGGCATCCGCCGGACACAAGGTCACCCCCAGCCGTTCGGACACCTGTTCCGCCAAGGGGCGGTTTGCACTTCCCGTGAGGATGCGCATGCGCTGGTTCACTTTCCTCCCTCCCGCCGTTTCTTCGCCCACTCGGGCCTGATGGTCTGGACTGCCCGGCCCAGTGCCAGGGCATAGGGGGGCACGTCCGCGGTGATCACCGACCCCGCCCCCACGTAAGCCCCTTCCCCGATCCGCACCGGGGCCACCAGGGCCGCGTTGGAACCGATGAAGGCACCCGGGCCGATTTCGGTGCGGTACTTCCTGATGCCGTCGTAGTTGCAGGTGATGGTGCCGGCGCCGATATTGGCCCGCGGGCCCACCTCCGCGTCACCGATATAGGCCAGGTGCCCAGCCTTTACCCCCTCGCCCAGGGTCGCGTTCTTCACCTCCACGAAGTTCCCCACCCGGGCCCTGGGCCCCACCCGCGCCCCGGGGCGGAGATGGGCGAAGGGGCCGATCCTGGCCTCCTCTTCCACCCGCGCCCCTTCCAAAACCGAAAACCACACCTTGACCCCGGCCTCCACCTGGGTATCTATGAGGTAAGCACCGGGGCCGATCTCGCAGCCCTCGCCTACTCGAGTGCTTCCCCATAGGTGAGTGCCGGGGTGGAGTACGGTGTCCAACCCCACCTGGACGTCCGGGGACAGGTACACCGCGTTCGGATCGGGGATGGACACGCCGGCCTCCATCAGCCGGGTGGTGATCCGGGCCCGGAGGACCCCCTCCAGTCGGGCCAGGTCCACCCGATCCTTCACCCCCAATAAGTCCTCCGGGGTCGGCCAAAGCAGGGCGTCCACCTGACCGGTTTCCACCAGCGGCTCCACCAGGGCGGTGAGGGGGTGCTCTCCCTGGGCGCCCGTCGGGGGAACCCCTTCCAGCACCTCCCACAGCCGGGCTACGTTGGAGAGGCACCAGATGCCGGAATCCACCTCGCGGATGGAAAGCTCCTCCGGGGAGGCGCCCTTGGCCTCTATTATCCGCACCACGTGCCCCTCCCGGCGCACCACCCGGCCGTGGTTGCCGGGGTCGGGGGGGGCCATGGTGAGGAAGGAGGCGAGGAGCCCTCGCTTGCGGTGGAAGTCGAGCAAGGCCTGCAAGGCTTTCTCGGGGACCAAAGGTACATCCCCCGGGAGCACCAGGAAGGTGGGGGAAGAAAGGGCGGGACGAGCGGCCAGGACGGCCCCACCGGCCTCCAACGGGGCCCCCTGGTCTACGAACAGTAGATCTCGGCTGGGGAACGCCTGTTTTATCTCCTCCCCACCGGGGCCCACCACCACTATCCTGTGGGGGGCGAGGGTCGAGGCGGTGCGGAGCACATGTTCCAGCAAAGGTAGACCCGCCAAGGGATGCAGGACCTTGGGGATGCGGGAGCGCATCCTCACCCCCTTCCCCGCGGCCAGGATGACTACATCTAAGGGGTTTGCCATGACCCTACCACACTATATCCCCACCTGGGAGTTCCCGCAAAACGATTGCACCGCTTGAGAGGGAAAAGGTGGCTTCCGTATACTGCCCAGTTGAAGGAGGACAAACATGCGTATCTTCTCAGGGATCCAGCCCACCGGAGTGGTTCACCTGGGGAACTACTTCGGGGCCATCCGCCAGTGGGTCGAACTGCAAGAAGGCAACGAGTGCGTCTATTGCATCGTCGATTACCACGCCCTCACCAACGAGGATATGAAGCCGGACGTGCTTCGGGAGGCCCGCCGGGAGCTGGCCCTGGACCTGATTGCCTGCGGCATCGACCCGGAACGCACCATCCTGTTCGTCCAGTCGGACGTGCCTGAGCACACCGAGTTGTGCTGGATCCTGGGCTGCGTCACCTCCTATGGGGACCTGACCCGGATGACGCAGTTCAAGCAGAAGGCCGCCGAGCAGGAGTTCGTAAACGGGGGCCTGTTCTACTACCCGGTGCTGCAGGCGGCGGACATCCTCCTGTACTTGGCGGACCATGTGCCTGTGGGGGAGGACCAACTGCAGCACCTGGAGCTCTCGCGGCGCATCGCCAGGCGGTTCAACTACCGGTTCGGGGAGCTTTTCCCCGAGCCACAGCCCATCCTTGGCAAGGGGGCCCGCATCATGTCCCTGGCGGATCCAACCCGTAAGATGAGCAAGTCCTATGGCCCGGAGCACTACCTGGGCCTGATGGAACCCGAGGAGTCCATCCGCAAGAAGATCCGGTCCGCGGTCACCGATATCGGGCTCAAACCGGGGCAGGAGATGTCCCCGGGGGTGGCGAACCTGTTCACCATCCTGGAGCTGGTGGCCCCCACGGAGGTGGTGGAGGGGCTACGGCGGGAGCACGCCGAGGGGAAGCTTTTGTACAAGCACCTCAAGGACGTTCTCTTTCGGCACCTGATGGAGGCCCTGGCCCCGGTTCGGGAGCGGCGGGCCGAGCTCGCCGCCCGGGGGGACATCGACGAGGTACTGGCCGCCGGGGCGGACCGGGCCCGGGTGATCGCGCGGGAGGTTCTGGGGGAAGCCCGCGCCCGAGTGGGCCTGGATTGACTAGTCGAGCAGCACCGATACCACCCGTCTGGCCCGCACGTCCACCAGGCCACGGTCGGTGAGGCCGAGCTCCGGCACGGTGGGGAGGCCCAGAAACGACAGGGACATGAACGGGGCGGCAAGCTGCGACCCTAGGGCCCGGGCCGCCGCCCGCACCTCTTCCAGCCCCGTACTCACCTCAGAAACGGGGCGGTCAGCCATCAGCCCCCACAGGGGAAGAGGTAACAGCGCCTGCACCTCCCCGCCTTCCACCACCACGAACCCACCTTGCGCTCGGACCAACGCCTCCACCGCGGCTAGCATGTCGATGGGGTCAGTCCCCACCACCACCAGGTTGTGGTGGTCGTGGGCCACCGATCCGGCGATCGCTCCCCGCTTGAGGCCGAACCCCCGCACGAACGCGAGGGCGGCGCTTCCGTTCTTTCCGTACCGCTCGAGACAACCGATGGGAAGGACGTCCTTCTCCAGGTCCGGCAGGGCGTGCCCGTCCTCCACCTTGAGGACGGCGGTCTCGGCCCGGTTCACGATCTGATCGGGGATGAGCGCGATCACCCTCACCCGGACTTCCTCCCCACAGGCCGGGAAGAGGAAGTCCTCCCGCGTGGGCGCCCGCAGCAGCCGCACGGTGTCGCGGGCGCTTTCCGGAGCGGGAGGCGGCTCCGGCTGGGGGAGGAGCTCCCCTGCGGCGGCTACCAGCCGGCCCCCAACGAACACGTACTCCGGCTGTACGGGGGCCAGTTTGGGCGAGAGCAAGAAATCCGCGCAACGGCCCGGGGCGATGGCCCCCAGGTCTCGCAGGCGGAAATGGCGGGCCGGGTTCAAGGTGGCCATTCTGATGGCCTCCACGGGGGGAAGCCCTAGCTCGCCGGCGCGATTTACGCACCAAACGATGTGCCCCTCCCGCAGGATGTCCGCCGGGTGTTTGTCGTCGGTGCAGAAGCAAAGGCCGTCGGTGGGGATCTTCCCCCTTACCACCCCGGCGATCAGGGCCGCCAGGTTCCGCTCGCTGGAGCCCTCCCGCACCAACACCGCCAGCCCCAACCGCAGCCGCTCCAGGAGCTCTGGATAGGTCACGCACTCGTGATCGTCCGCCAGGCCGCAGGCGGCGTAGGCCTGGAGTTCCCTCCCCGTGAGGCCGGCAGCATGGCCACAGGCGACCTTTCCCAGGCGATGCGCCTCCCGGACCTTGGCCAGGTGTTCGGGGCTGGGCGGGATCACCTTGGCCGGGTCCAGCTCCCCCAGGGCGGCCGCTTGGGGCAGGGCCAGGAGTTCCCGCGTCTCGGGGAGGCCCAGGGCGCCGCCGGTGGTCTCCAGGCCCGGGGCGGTGGGGACCCGGGACGGGACCTGGAGGAAGATCCGATAGGGGAGCCCCTGGGCCAAGGACAGGAAATCGCGCACCCCTTGAAGGCCGGCCACGTTGGCGATCTCGTGTGGGTCGGCGAGGAGAGTAGTGGTGCCGTGGGGGACGATCGCCGCCGCCAGGGCCGCCGGGGTCAACAGGGTGGACTCGATGTGCGCGTGGGCGTCGATGAACCCGGGGAGGGCGTAAAAGCCCCGGCCGGCGAACTCCTCCTTGCCCGCGGGGAGCCGCGGGGCCAGGGCCGCCACCCGCCCCGCCTTCACCCCGATATCCGTGCGGATGACTTCCCCGGTGAACAGGTTCACCAGGCGCACATCCCGCACCACCAGGTCGAACGGCGCCGCACCCAACAAGGTGGCGATGAGCTCCTGTTCGGTGTTCAGGTCCACCTTGCCCCCTTGGCAGGCCTCATCCTCCCGGGCAAAGGATGACCTTAATCGCCTCGCGGCGGAACAGCACTTCGAAACCGCGGCGGAACTCGGCCAGGGGGAGTTCGTGGGTGACCACCGGGGACAGGTCGATCCGGGCAAGTAACCGGGCCGCCTCCTCCCACGTGGAAAAGATCTCGCGGCCCACCACTCCGATGATTTCCACCTCTTTGAACACGAGCTTCGGGATGTCCAGGGGCACTTCTCCGGGGGGGAGGCCGAAGGCGATCAGGCGCCCCCCGGGTTGAACCGCCTCCAGGGCTTGCCTGAACGCCGCTTCCGCCCCGGCCATTTCCAGCACTGCCTCCGCCCCCAACCCCCCGGTCCAGCGGCGCACCAGCCCCACCGGGTCCTCTCTGCCGGCATTTATCGTGCGGTCGGCCCCCAGGGCCCGGGCCAGCTCCAGCCGCCGGTCCACCAGCCCCACCAGCCACACCGCGTCTGCCCCCAGGGCCTTGGCCACCGCACAGGACATGAGCCCGATGGTGCCATCCCCGAAGATGAGCACTCGCTTGCCGGCCACCCCGGCCCGCTTGACGGCGTGCACCGCGTTCCCAAACGGTTCCTGGATGGAGGCCACCGCGGGGGGGAGAGCGGGGTCGTTCTTCCAGATCACGCGCTCCGGGACCACGATGTACTCGGCGAACGCCCCGTCCCGGTCCACCCCCAGGATCGCGAGGTTACGGCAGATGTGAGCCTTCCCGGTGTGACATAAGAAGCAGCGTCCGCAGTAGATGTGGGTCTCCGCGGACACGTAATCCCCGGGGGAAAGGGAGTGGACCTCCGGCCCCAACTCCTCCACGTAGCCGGCCAGCTCGTGCCCCATGATCTGGGGAATGCGGATGCGGGATTTCGCCCAGTCGTTCCACTCGTAGATGTGGAGGTCGGTACCGCAGATGGAGGTGGCCGCGACCCGTATCAGGACCTCGCCCGGGCCGGGCGTCGGGACGTCCACGTCCTTGAGTTCCGCCCCCGGCTCGGGCTTGGCTTTCACCACCGCTTTCATCGGCCGGTCCCCTTTCTCATTGCCCTGCCATTCTACGGGGTGGCCCGGTGCCGGCCAAGGTTTGCCGCCCGGTCCCGACTTCGGTAACCTGATGGGCGAGAAGGGAGGGGAGAATGGGAAAGTACGATTTCATCATCAAGGAGCTTGCAGCGCTCAAGGAGCAGGGCCTGTACAACATCATCCGCACCATCGACGGCCCGGTGGGGGCGTGGACGGTGGTGGATGGCAAGCGCGTCCTCAACATGTGCTCCAACAACTACCTGGGGTTCGCCAACGACCCGCGCCTCAAAGCTGCTGCCCTGAAGGCGATTGAGGAATACGGCGTGGGCCCGGCGGCGGTGCGCTCCATCGCCGGCACCATGTCCCTACACCACGAGCTAGAGCGGAAGCTTGCTGAGTTCAAGGGCACTGAGGATGCCGTCTCCTTCCAGTCGGGCTTCTGTGCCAACCTCGCCACCATCCCCGCCCTGATGGGGAAGGAGGGGGTCATCTTCACAGATGAGCTCAATCACGCCTCCATCATCGACGGCTGCCGGCTTACCAAGGCAGGGCGGGTGATCTTCCCCCACCGGGACGTGGATGCACTGGCCAAGGCCCTGGAGGAGCACAAGGATGCAGAAAAGAAGCTGATCGTCACCGACGGGGTGTTCTCCATGGACGGGGACCTGGCGCCGCTTCCGGGGATCGTGGAGGTGGCGGAGCGCTACGATGCCCTGGTCATGGTGGACGATGCCCATGGGGAGGGGGTACTGGGGGACCATGGCCGGGGGATCGTGGACCATTTCGGGCTGCACGGCCGGGTGGACATCGAGGTGGGGACCCTTTCCAAGGCGTTCGGGGTGATGGGCGGGTACGTGGCCGGGAAGCGGGATATCGTGGAGTACTTGAGGCAGCGGGGGCGGCCGTTCCTGTTCTCCTCCGCCACCACCCCGGCGGACGTGGCCGCCTGCATCGCCGCGGTGGACATCCTCTCGGAGACGGACGAGCCGGTACAGAGG
>DQVA01000096.1 GCA_015661965.1 Candidatus Bipolaricaulota bacterium | reverse complement strand
TATTCGGGGGAGTGGACCTCTACCTCGGGTTCCGCGGCCGGCCCTACCTGGTGGAGGAATTCCGGCGGGTGGCCGCGAGCATCCACACGGCCTCCGAGTCCGGGGAGGGGGGCGAGAAAGGGCTCGTCACCGATATCTTTTCCCCGGAGGGCTACAGAGCCTGCTATGCCTGCGGCCCCCGGGGGATGCTCGCCGCCCTATGGGAGCGGTGCCGGCGGGCCGGGGTGCCCCTCTTCGTCTCCCTGGAGGAGCGGATGGCCTGTGGGCTCGGGGCCTGTCTCGGTTGTACCGTCCTCACGGAAGACGGCCCCAAGCGCGTCTGCCGGGATGGGCCAGTTTTCCAGGCCCAGGAGGTCTTCGGGGATGTCTGACCTTTCGGTCCGCATCGGGAGCTTGGTCCTGAAGAACCCGGTGATCACCGCCTCCGGTACCTTCGGCTTCGGCGCCGAGTACGCCCAAGTTTACGACGTGTCCTGCCTGGGGGGGATTTGCACCAAGGGGTTGACCCTCCATCCCCGGCGGGGGAACCCCCCGCCCCGCCTGTGGGAGACCCCCTGCGGCCTCCTCAACTCCATCGGCCTTGAGAACCCCGGGGTGGAGATGTTCCTCCGGGAGGAGCTCCCCCGGATGCGGGACCTGGGCACCGCGGTGATCGCCAACATCTGGGGCGAGGCCCCGGAGGAGTACGGCGAGCTCGCGGAGCGGCTCTCGGGCTCCGGGGTGGCCGCCATCGAGCTCAACCTCTCCTGCCCCAACGTGCCCGGGATGGGGCTCCTCGGCGGCTCGGCCCAGGGGACGGCCCGGGCGGTGCGGGCGGCCCGAACGGCCTGTAGCGAGCCCCTCTGGGTCAAGCTTCCCCCGGAGGGGGACGTGCTCGGGGCGGCGCGGGCGGCGGAGAAAGAGGGGGCGGAAGCGATCTCAGCGGCCAATACCTTCCGGGGCCTGGCGATCGACATCGTCACCGGGAGGCCGGCCCTCGCGGGCACCTTCGGGGGGCTCTCCGGACCTGCGATAAAGCCTTTGGCCCTGCGACTGGTCTACGAGCTCTCCCGGGCGGTCTCCCTCCCGGTGATCGGGATCGGGGGGATCGCGAGCTGGAGGGACGCGGTGGAGTTCATCATGGCCGGCGCCCACGCGGTGCAGGTGGGCACCGCCAGCTTTATCGATCCCCTGTGCGCCCCCAAGATCATCCGGGGACTGGAGGATTTCCTTAAGGAGCGGGGGATCGAAACCTGGGAGGGGATCCGTGGCTGCGCTCACTGAACGGGAGATACTGGAGCTGTTCCGAAAAAGCGGCGCCTTGCTCTCGGGGCACTTCCTCCTCTCCTCGGGCCTGCACTCCCCGAAGTACGTTCAGTGTGCCAGGCTCCTGCAGCACCCAGCCCTGGCGGAGCGGGTGTGCCGGGCTTTGGCAGCCCGGGCGGCGGCCCTGGCCCCGATCGACGTCGTGATCGGCCCGGCCTTGGGAGGCGTCATCGTGGCCCACGAGCTCGCCCGGGCCCTGGGGGGGCGGGGGATGTTCGCCGAGCGGGTGGCGGGGAGGATGACGCTGCGCCGGGGCTTTGAGATCGCCCCCGGCGAGAGGGTCCTCATCGCCGAGGACGTAGTGACCACCGGCCGCTCCTCGCTGGAGGTGGCCGAGCTGGTCACGGCCCTGGGGGGGAGCGTGGTGGGGGCGGCCTGCCTTGTTGACCGCCGCCTGGGGGGAGAGCTCCCCTTCCCCCTGGTCTCCCTCGTGAAGCTGGTGATCGAGGCCTTCCCCCCGGAGGACTGCCCCCTATGCCGCGAGGGGCTCCCGTACACCAAGCCCGGCAGCCGCCCCCGGTGAGGCCCCTTGCCACGTGGGGGCCGCGCCCTTTAGGATGTGGATGTGCAACGCCCGATGCTGGTGATCGCACCTTGCCTCCTCTCACCCTACCTCGTCTACCGGGGGGCGACGGGCAAGGACCTCGCCGCGGCCCGGGGGATCAGGGAGCTCTTGGGCCGGCACCTCGGGGTGGAGGTCCTCGCCTATCCCTGTCCCGAGTTCATCCTGCGCGGCTTCCCCCGGGCGCCGGCCCCCAGGGAGGTCTACGAGCGCCTGGGGAT
>DQVA01000044.1 GCA_015661965.1 Candidatus Bipolaricaulota bacterium | reverse complement strand
GAGGTGGTGGAGGGGGTCTACAGGATCACCTACAAGCCGAAGGAGAAGCGCCCCATCGAGGAGTGGCTCAAGCCCCAGGGGAGGTTCCGGCACCTCTTCCGCCCGGAGAAGCGGGAGGACATCATCCGGGAACTCCAGGAGGCGGTGGACCGCCACTGGGAGGAGCTCCTGAGGAAGGAGCGGTGTACCCAAGGGGAGTGAGGGACCAGCGGCCCAGGCCCTGGTGGTGGGGCTTGGGCCGCGATCTTGGGCTGGGGGCGGCAGTGGGAGCAGCGGTGGGCGCTGGATTCTCGGACTTGGCGTTCGGCACCTGGATCGGCGCTGCGGTGGCGGCCCTGCTCCACGCCTACTTTCGTCTCCGGGTTCGCTAGGGGGAGAGCAGCCCGGAAAGCTCGGGGGGAAGGGCCCAGTGGAGCTGCCCTTGGTACGTGCGATGAGGGCGGTAACGCCGCCGAGCCCCTTCCAGCCTGGCACCCACTACCTCGATTTGCGCCAGGTCGATTTCCCCCAGGCCCAGGCGGGCGGTGTGTACCAGATACCCCACTTGAGTGGGTTCAAACCCCATGAGGTATGCACATATGGCGTCTATCGCCAATGGGTCTCTTCCGGCCAGCGCGATCCGATGCGCCACCGGGGCCCCGGATACCGGGCCGTCCCCCTCCATCCCCACATGCCCATCCACCACCGCCAGGTGGGGGAGAAGCCGCCGGGCGAGCAGGGCGATGTTCAGGTTGATGGCGGGATACCCTTGGTGGATGGTCCACTTGTGGGGCCGCTGGATCGCCCCCACCGCTAGGTTCTTAACCGCCGCGGTCACGATCACCGTGTCGTGCGTTTTCGGCAGCGCCACTGATGCCCGTACGGACTCCAGCGCCGTGCGGGCCACCGGAACCTTCCGGGGCCTGCCCTGCCGGTCGTAGATGGTGACAGGTACCGCTCGGTCCCGGTTGAGGTCCAGGACCTCCGCCCCGGATCGCTCCGCTACTTCCAGGTACCCGAAGTTGCGGAATGCCTTCAGGGTGTCCTCGGCGGAGCCCTCCCCCAGGATGATCCTCCTGGGGTCGTATCCCGCGATGAATTCCAGTACCGCCTCCAAGGCCTCGGCGTGGGTGGCGGCAAGCTGCCGGCTTGAGGAGACGCAGTTGGGCTTCACCAACACCTGCTCCCCCCGCAAGAGGGACGCCAGGTCCTCCCGGGCGGCAAGGAGCCCCAGGGCTGCCTTCACTCCCTCCCGGTGGCCCTGGGTGGGGTGGTTCAGGTACACGCGCACCGCCATACCGGTAGTGTATAAGATCGGCAGCCGGGTTATCTTTAAGGCCGCAATGAAGAGCGAGGAGTTGCTGGCGGCGGCACGGCCCTTGATCGAGCTTGCCTTGGCCGAAGATGTGGGCCCGGGGGATGTCACCACCCAAGCGACGATCCCGGAGGGGGCGGCCGGGGAGGCGATCATCCTGGCCAAGGCTCATGGGGTACTGGCCGGGCTCCCTGTGGCGGCGGAGGTCTTTCGCCGGGTGGACGAAGGGATCGAGTTCCGGGAGCTGGCACAGGAGGGGGAGCCGGTGGCCCCTGGGGATACGGTGGCTCATCTTTCCGGCCCATTGCGGGGCATCCTCACCGGGGAGAGGATCGCCCTCAACTTCCTGACCCGCCTGTCGGGGATCGCCACCCTGACCGCCGAGTTCGTCACCGCGGTGGCGCCATACCGGGCGGTGATCCTGGACACCAGGAAGACCGCGCCGGGCTGGCGGGCCCTGGAGAAGTACGCGGTGCGCTGCGGGGGCGGCAGAAACCATCGAATGGGCCTTTACGACATGGTGCTCATCAAGGAAAACCACATCGCCGCCTGCGGGTCCCTCTCCGAGGCGGTGCGCCGGGTACGAGCCGCCGGTCCGAAAGTCCCCATCGAGGTGGAGGTGAGGGACCTGGCGGAGCTGGAGGAAGCCCTATCCTTGGGCGTGGACCGGGTCCTGCTGGACAACCTGGACCTCCCCACCCTGCGGGAGGCGGTGCGCCTGGCCGGAGGGAGGGTGCCGCTCGAGGCCTCCGGTGGGATCTCCTTGGAGGACGTGGCCGAGGTGGCCGCCTGCGGGGTGGACTTCATCTCCGTGGGGGCCATCACCCACTCCGCCCCGGCCCTGGACCTGTCCCTGGAGGTCTCTCCCTTTCGCGTCAACGGTAAGATCAAGCGGGGAGGAGGAACTGCACCCGGCAAGGTGGGAATGGAGCCTCACTGAAATGATGGAAAAGGTTGGAGGACTGAAGGCGCGGATCGAGGAGACCAAGCGGAGGCTGGGCGAAAAACTCCTGATCCTGGCCCATCATTACCAGCGGGACGAGATCGTGGAGCTGGCCGACTTCCGGGGAGACTCCCTGGAGCTCTCCCGCCGGGCGGCGGAGTCGGACGCCCGCTGGATCGTGTTCTGCGGGGTGCACTTCATGGCCGAGACCGCGGCGATCCTCGTCCGCCCTGCCCAGCGGGTGCTCATCCCCCGGGAGGACGCCGGCTGCTTTTTGGCCCACTCCGTGGACCCCGTCCAGCTCCGCGACGCGTGGAAGCAGCTCTCCCAGGTCCTGGACGTGGAGCGGGAGCTATTGCCGGTGGCGTACGTGAACACCAGCGCCGCGGTGAAGGCGTTCGTGGGGGCCCGCGGCGGGGCCTGCTGCACCTCCTCCTCGGCGAGACAAGTCCTGGCCTGGGCCCTGGAGAGGAGCCCCCGCGTGTTCTTCCTCCCCGACCAGTACTTGGGGCGGAACACCGCTCGCTCCCTGGGCATCCCCGAGGAGGAAATCGTCCTGTGGGACCCCCACCATCCCCCCGCCGACCTCTCCCGGTATCGGCAGGCGCGGGTCATCCTATGGCGGGGGGCATGCAACGTGCACGTCAGGTTCCTGCCACAGGACGTGGACCGGGTGCGCCGGGAACACCCCGGGGCGCAGGTGGTGGTACACCCCGAGTGCCGGCCCGAGGTGGTGGCCCGGGCGGACGAGGTGGGTTCCACCTCCTACATCATCCGGACTGTGCAAAACTCCCCCTCGGGGAGCAGCTGGGCGGTGGGCACCGAGCAGCGGTTGGTCGCCCGCCTTGCCGCCGAGAATCCAGATAAGACGGTATTCTCCCTGGGCGATCCCCCGCCCTACTGCGCCTACATGTCCCTCACCCGCCTTGCGGACCTGGCGGAGGTGCTGGCCGGGCTCCCCCTGGGGGAGGAGCGGGGGTTGGTAGAAGTGCCGGAGGAGGTGCGGGCCGGGGCGGCGAGCGCCCTGAACCGGATGTGGGAGGCCATCGGTGCGGGCGGTTAGCGCGGACGTGCTCGTGATCGGGGCCGGGATCGCCGGCCTCTGCTGTGCTCTGCGCCTAGCCCGGGATGGGGCCCGCGAGATCGTGGTGATCACCCGGGAAGGGGACCCACAGGAGTCCACCACCCGGTATGCACAAGGCGGGATCGCGTCCCTGGGGCCGGACGATTCCGTGGAACTGTTCGTGGGGGACATCCTGCGGGCCGGGGCGGGGCTATCCCTGCGGCGGGCGGCGGAGATCGTGGCCCGGGAGGGGCCGGCCCTGGTGCAGAGGCTGCTGATCGACCAGGCAGCCGTTCCCTTCGACCACACCCCCGAGGGTTATCTGGATTACACCCAGGAAGGGGCCCACTCCGTCCCCCGGATCCTCCATGTGGGCGACCGGACGGGCGCGGCCATCGTCCAGGCCCTGCACGCACTGCTGGAAAAGTTCCCCAACGTGGAGCTCGTCGCCTCCGCCACCGCAGTGGACCTGATCACCTTCCCCCACCACGCCCGCGATCCCTTGGCCGTGTACGAGCCCATCACCTGCCATGGAGCCTACGTGCTGGACCAGGGAACCGGGGAGGTGCACCGGTACATCGCCGGGGCCACGGTGCTGGCCACCGGGGGGCTGGGCCGGATCTACCGGTACACCACCAACCCCCCCGGCGCCCGGGGGGATGGCCTGGCCATGGCCCACCGGGCCGGGGCGCGGCTGATCAATCTCCACTACATTCAGTTTCACCCCACCACCCTGGCCGTTCCCGACGGGGAGAACTTTCTGATCTCGGAGGCGGTGCGGGGGGAAGGGGGAAGGCTCCTGACCCCTGATGGGCGCCGGTTCATGGCGGAGTACGCGCCCAAGTGGGGCGACCTCGCCCCCCGGGACGTGGTGGCCCGGGCCATCCACCGGGAGATGACCCTGCACGGTTATCCCCATGTGCTCCTGGACGTGTCGGGGATAAAGGATTTCGCTCACAGGTTCCCCACCATCTACCGGAAGTGTCGCGAGCTGGGGATCGACGTGCCGGAGACGCCGATCCCGGTGGTGCCGGCGGCCCATTACTCCTGCGGCGGGGTGTGGACCGATGAGTGGGGCCGGACAACGATCCGGAACCTGTACGCGGTGGGGGAGGTGGCCTGCACCGGCCTCCACGGGGCCAACCGCCTTGCCTCCACCTCCCTTCTGGAGGGGCTGGTGTTCGGGGACCGGGCTGGGCGGGACATCGCCAAGCTGGGCCCAAAGCCCGTGCGGGAGCGGGAGGTGCCGCCGTGGGAGCATCCCACCGACGGTGCTCCGGCAGATCCCGCCCTGATCCACCGGGACTGGCGGTCCATCCAGTACACTATGTGGTACTACGTGGGCCTATCCCGGGACGCGCACCGGCTTTCCCGGGCGATCCGGGACCTCAGGCACCTGTGGGAGGACATCGTGGAGTTCTACCGCCGGGCCAGGCTCGCCGATGAGCTACTGGGCCTGCGCAACGGGGTGCAGGCGGCACTGGTGGTGGCGGAGGCGGCCTGGCAGGACCGCACCTCCCGCGGCGCCCACTTCCGTGAGGACGCCAGACGGATTTCCCGCAGCCAGGATTAAGGGGCGCCTTTTGGGCAGGCTTACACGAGGAGCGCCAGCGATCGCAGGAACAGCCCCACCAGGAGGGCGACGCCGGTAGTGAGGAGGAGGACGAGGGCGGTCCTCTTCCAGCCCAGCTCCCGCCCCAAGGCGGCCAGGGTGGCCAGACATGGCATGTAAAACAGCACGAACCCGGCGAACACCAGCATCTGGCCTTGGCTTAGGGCGAGCGAGAGGTCGGCGGTCCCGAAGGCCTGGGTGAGCATCACCAGCGATAGCTCCTTTCTCAGGATCCCGAACACGAGGGGCACCCCGGCCGGGGCGGGGATCCCCAGCGGCCAGGTGAGGAACCTCACCCCGCTGTTGAGCATCCCCGCCCAGCCCAACGCCTCGATCAAGGCGAACGCCGCGCTGGTCCCCACAAGGAGCGGCCAGGCCACCACCACGAAGTCCTTAAGGCGCAGCCATACCTTGCCGAGGAGGGTGCGCAGGGCCGGCAGCCGATACGGCGGGATCTCCAGGATCAGTCCCGGCCCGGTCCCCGGGAACACCCGCTTCAGCACCCAACCCGCCAGGGCGATCACCGCCAGGTTCAAAACGTACAGGAAAAGCGCCCAGCCTGGACCCACGTAGCGGCCCACCAGGCCGAACACCACGATGGCCCGCCCGGCACAGGGCACCATCACCGCCAACCCGGCGGTGACCAGTCGATCCCGGTCGTTCTCCAGAATGCGGGTAGCGAGCACCGCCGGCACCGAGCACCCGTAGCCCAACAGGAAGGGGATCACGCTCTTTCCGTGGAGCCCCATGCGGTGCATCAGCGCGTCCAGCAAGTACCCTACCCGCGGCAGGTACCCTACATCCTCCAGGAGGGCCAGCAGGAACAGGAAGGGCACCAGATAGGGAAGGACGATGGCCACCCCGGCCCACAGCCCTTGGAACGCCCCCACCAGCAGTTGGGCCACCAGTCCCCCGCCTAGGGCCGCCCCCAACCAGTCCGACAGCCCTTCCAGCGGGGGGAGCAGGAGCCCTTCCAGCGTCCCTCCCACCCGGAATACCAGCCAGAACAGCCCGAACAGCACCGCCGCCAGGATGGGGTACGCCAAGAGGGGGTGCATGAGGACGTCGTCGGCCCGCTCCCGCCAGCCCACCCGGGCATGGCCCACCTTGGCCACCTCCTCGAACAGCCTCACCGCCGAGGCGTGCCGCTCCGCGGAGAGCACCAGGGCTGGATCCTCTCCCCGCGCCCGCCGGAGTTCCTCCCTGGCGGCCTCTATCTCTGGGGAAAGGTCGGGCTCTGCCAACCCCTCCGGGGATGAATCCCCCGCCAGGAGCCGGATGGCCACGTACCGAGGGGGGAGCCCGCTCGCCTCGGCCAGCGGGCCGCTCACTTCCTCCACCCGGGAGATGGCCCGCTCCACGTCGGCCGAGTAGCGGCGCGGCCGCGCCGGCCGCGCGTCGAGGATGGCGGAAAGCAGCCGCTTCAGTCCCACCCCCCGGGCGGCCACCGTCCCCACCACTGGCACCCCGAGCAGGGCCGACAGTCGCTCCCCGTCGATCTCGATCCCCTTATGCTTGGCCTCGTCCAGCATGTTCAGGCACACCACCAGAGGGAAGCCTAGCTCGGCGAGCTCCAGGGTCAGCTCCAGGGAGCGCGACAGGAGGCTTGCATCCAGCACGTTGACCACCACGTCCACTTCCCCGGAGGTGAGGAAGTCCCGGGCCAGCTGTTCGGCCCGGTCCCCGGCGAGTAGGGAGTAGGTGCCGGGGAGGTCCACGATCTCCACCGGCCGGCCGCCCACTAAGGCCTTGCCTCGGAGGAGTTCCACGGTGGTGCCGGGGAAGTTGGAGGCCACCGCCCGGTAGCCCACCAGGGCGTTGAACAGGGTGGATTTCCCGGCGTTAGGCTGGCCTACCAAGGCGATGCGTTTCATGGCAGGGGGCGGACGAAGATCCTGCGGGCCACCCCTCGGCCTAAGGCCACGCGCAGGCCTTCCACCTCCACCAGTAAGGGTCCGGCGAACGGGCCCGAGTTGACCAAGCGGACCACCGCCCCGGGGCGGATGCCGAGGCGGGCCAAGCGTAAGGCCACGCCGCGTCCACCTTGGACGCGGGCCACCTGGCCGGCCTTGCCCGGGGGCAGGGAGGCGAGGGGCAGCTCTTCAAAACAGAGATTCATTTTCAACCTAGATGTTAACCCAGCCCGCCCTCACCGCAAGGGAAACCGGTCCCCCCCGCCTCGGCCCTAGGACTCCCAACCCCCGGACACCCCCGCTTGGCAGCCCCGCCCCGGTTGGGGTAGGGTTCCCCGATGGCGAAACTCGGGATCCTGTTCCTCGCCTTGGCGGTCTGGTTGCTGGTGTTCGCCCTGTCAGCAGGAGATGGGGCCTTGCCGGATGTCCCCCCACTGTTCACGGTGGTGGTGGACGCCGGTCATGGGGGGAAGGACCCTGGGGCCCAGGTGGGCGCGGTGGAGGAGAAGGACATCAACCTAGCCATCGCCCTCCGCCTGTTCGCTCTGGCGAAAAGGTATCCGCAGCTCCGGGTTGTCCTGACCAGGGCCTCCAACCGCTACGTGGATCTGGTGGACAGGGTACGGCTGGCGGAGGAGGTGGGAGCGGTGCTTTACGTGTCCATTCACGCCAACTTCATCTCCGATCCCTCTGTGTGTGGGGT
>DQVA01000272.1 GCA_015661965.1 Candidatus Bipolaricaulota bacterium | reverse complement strand
TTTCCTCGGCGGAGGAGGCGCAAACCCGGCTGGCGGCGGGGATGGGCAAGGAGCACGTGTTCGTGTTGGTCCTCCCGGAAGGGCGGTTCTACGCCACCTCCCTCCGGGATGAAGGGAAAATCCCGGAGCTGGTTTCCGGGGACAGGTCCCTAGCCTGGAAGTCGTTGGACGTCTCCATCCTGCACAAGGCGGTGTTGGAGCGCCTACTGAGGATAGATGAGGAGCGGCTGGCCGCCGGGACGAACGTGTCCTACACCCCCTACCGCGATAAGGTCATCGACGCGGTGAGGAAGGGGGAGGGGCAGTTGGGGGTACTCCTCAACCCCACCCGGGTGGAGGAGGTGCTGGCGGTGGCAGGGCACGGCGAGCGGATGCCACAAAAGTCCACCGATTTTTACCCGAAGCTGCTCACGGGCCTGGTGGCCATGAAGATGGAGATCGAAAAGGGTTGAGGAACGCAGGGGCCCCGTGGGTCCCCCCTTCCCTGAGATGCCGAACTCAGCGCGGGAGCTAGCGAAAAAGCTGGCGGTCTTCCAACGAAACGAGATCACGGAGTACCACGTGTACCGGGGGCTGGCCCAGCTCGCCGGGGGGAGTAACGCCGAGGTACTGGCCCGACTGGCCGAGGAGGAGCTGGGCCACTATCGGGCATTGGCCGAGTACACCCACCGGGAGGTGGGGCCCAGCCGGTGGCGGGTGCTGCTGTATCGGCTCGCCGCGCGCGTCTTCGGGCTCACGTTCGCCATCAAGCTCATGGAGGCGGGAGAGCGGCGGGCCGAGGATTCCTATTCCGCGGTGGCCAAGGAGCTGCCGGAGCTGGAAAGGATCGTCGCCGACGAAACCGAGCATGAGTCGGAGCTGCTGGGGCTGGTGGATGAGGAGCGGCTGGGCTATCTAAGTTCCATGGTGCTGGGGATAAACGACGCCTTGGTGGAGCTGACCGGGGCCCTGGCCGGGCTTACCTTCGCCCTGCGGAGCGCGCCCTTAGTGGGCCTGGCCGGGCTGATCACCGGGGTGGCCGCTTCTCTGTCCATGGCCGCCTCGGAGTACTTGTCCACCAAGTCGGAAGGCGGCAGCAAATCCCCGCTCAAGGCCGCCCTATATACGGGGGCCGCCTACGTTTTCACCGTGACGCTCCTGGTGTTCCCCTACTTCCTTTTCTCCAGCCCCTACGCTGCTTTGGCCCTGGCCCTGGCCAACGCCCTGGTGGTGATCGTCCTCTTCACCTTCTTCATGGCGGTGGTGCGGGACCTGGGATATCGGAGGACCCTGGCGGAGATGGCGGCCATCAGCATGGGGGTGGCGTTCCTGTCCTTCCTGATAGGTCTCTTATTGCGAACAGCCCTTGGGGTGGAGGCATAGCCCCTCAGATATGGCCCAGCTGGAGGGCCACGATCATCCCCACCCCCAGCAGCAACATCACCGCCCCGGAGATCAGGTGCAGCCTCCCCAGTCGGGCAGACCGCCACCTCTCCGCCCGGGCGGTGGTGGTGAAGCCGAAGTGGACCCCAAAGGTCAGGACCAAAAGTGGCACGATGAACACCAGGTTATAAAGCAGTAGGTAGAGGATCCCGACACCCCGGGTGGTGGTCTTGGAGAGCAGGGCCAGGATGGCGATGTAGGGACCGGAGGAGCAGGGGAGTAAGAAGAGGGAGTCCAAGATCCCGATGGCGAACGCGCCGGGAACGGACACCACCGAGGCAGTGAGTCGCTTGAGCAAGGGGCGCCACCTTTGGGGTACCTCGATGGTGAACCACTTCCCGTAGGCGAAGTAGTCCTTCATGCCCCACAAGCCCATTACGATGGCCAGAATGGACACGGCCAAGATAAAGTAATACTGGACCCCCGCCGCCTGAATGGCGGAGTACACCCCAAGGCCCATTAAGAAGTAGGAGAGGTAAATCGCGGTGATGAATGAAAGGCCGATGGGCAGTATCCTCCGCCTCCTTCCGGCGATGAGCAGGGTGCCGAATAGGAAGATGAGGATGGCGAAGCAGCAGGGGTTCACTGAGTCCACCGCGGCCGCGATTAGGACCGCCGGCAGGGTAAGCCGCTCCGCCAACCCGGCCCCCTCCACCCCCTGGATCCTGGCCAGGGGAGAGGGGGCGGCGGCGGCGATGGCCCGCTGGATGGCCTCCTCCAGGGCCAGCTCGCCAGCCCGGCCCGGAAGCTCCACCGGCTCCTCCTCAAGCCCATAAAACGTGTCCCCGATCAGGGCCACGTCCCCTACGAAGATCAGCGGCACCGGCCCCAGCTCCGCTTGGTAGGCCGCGAGGAGCCTGTCCAAAAGCCCTTGGGAGCCAGGTTCCCTGATGTTGTACTTGATGACCTCTAACTCCGGGTAGTCCGGGGCGATCCTCTCCAGGAACACATCCATCCTGGCACAATGGGGGCAGCCTGGATCGTAGAAGTAAACGAGCTCAGTGGCCGCAACCCCCTGATAGCATAGGAGCCCCAGTGCGGTGGCAAGCCCGACGACGAAGACTTTTCCCCTCACTATTCCTCCTGGGACGTTGGCATAAAGCTATCTGGTCTCAGACCACAGAAGGCCTTCTCCGTAGCGGTTCTGCCACTCCCGAAGGCCTCCGGTTATGCAGCGGGCATCGGGATAGCCGCTTTGTTGCAGCCACTGGGCGGCTTGACAGGCGGAAGTCCCGTCCGCGTCCACGCACCAGATGTAGAGCTTCCCCTTCCCTATGGGGGGCAGTG
Source organism: Candidatus Bipolaricaulota bacterium (assembly GCA_015661965.1). Taxonomy (GTDB): domain Bacteria; phylum Bipolaricaulota; class Bipolaricaulia; order Bipolaricaulales; family Bipolaricaulaceae; genus UBA3574. The sequence goes on along the minus strand of DQVA01000272.1, from coordinate 3,684 downwards.
CCGCAACCCATTCCGGGAGCTGCTCACGGGTCAGGTTCACTGCCCCGGGGAAGTGTCCAGCCGCGTACTCCTCGGGGGACCGGAAGTCAAGGATCACCTGGTAGCTGCGGGCCACGTACTGAGGCTGGATCACATAACCTCCGTAGTAAGGGGTACCCGTGGGGGCGATGGGCTCCACCCCTTCCCCCCACACGAAGAACGCGTCCCCCACCGCCTCCCACCAGCCGAGTAGGCCCCCGGAGATGGCCCGGGCGGCGAGGTACCCTTCCCCCTGAAGGAACTGGGCCGCCTGGGTTCCCTGTTCCCCACCGGTATCGTACAGGTACACAACTACCTCCCGTGGCAAGCGGTCCAGCCATTCGGACAGCTCCTGGAACGGGATGTTCACCGCTCCTAGAAGATGCCCCCGGGCGAACTCTTCCGGCGAACGGAGATCCACGAGTACGTAAAACGAGTAGTTGAGGGAGGAAGCGGAGTCCTGGAAAGGAGCGGCTTCCTCCACGTAGCCGCGGATGATCAGGATCGTCTTCTCCCGGTGGGGGTCGTTGGTGTAGAGTTCCGCAGTCCGCTCAACCTGCTGGCCTCCGAACCCAGTGGAATCGAAGTACACGACCAGCTCCATGGACTCACCAGGGGCGAGCTGATCCCTTTCCAGGGGGGCGCTTGTGCAACCACAGGCGGTGTGTACTTTTTGGGTGAAGACCAAGGGTTCATCCCCTACGTTGGTCAAGGTGAAGGTCGCCTGCACCATGATCCCCTCTATGACTTGGCCGAATTCGAACTCTTGGGGCTCTACTTGCAAGCTGGGAGCGCCGCTGGCGACTGCTCCCGAGAGTCCCAGGCTTAAGGCCACCACTACAAACAGCTTCTTCATGTGTTCCTCCTTGCGTTCCTGCTGGGGCGCTGGAGGCGCATGGCATTCGCGGTGACCAGCAGGGTGGCTCCCACGTCGCCGATCAGCACCGCCAGGGCCAGGGAGGCGTACCCGGCGAACGCCAGGGCCGCCACCAACAGCTTTAGAAACAAGGCGACAGCCACGTTGGTACGGATCACCGACAGGGACCGTCTCCCCAACGAGATCAGCTCCGGCACTCCGGCAAGGTCGTCCTTCATCAGGGCCACATCTCCGGCCTCGATGGCCACGTCCGTGCCGATGGCGCCCATGGCGATCCCCACGTCGGCAGCGGCCAGCGCTGGGGCATCGTTCACCCCGTCCCCCACCATGGCCACACCTCCCCGGGATTTGAGCCTTTTCACCCACTCCACTTTCTCTTCGGGGAGGAGCTCAGCGTGTACCTCTTCGATCCCCAACGCGGCTGCCACTGCCCGGGCCGGGGGAGCTCGGTCCCCGGTGAGGAGCACCGGCTTCACCCCCAGGGCCGTGAGGCGACTCAGGGCCTCCCTGGCCTCGGGGCGGAGCCGGTCCGAGAGGAGGATGACACCAAACGGATGGTTCGGCTTCCCCACTATCACCAAGCTGTTCCCCTCGGTAAGTAGCTCCTCCACCTGGTTGGGTAAGGGGGGGAAAAGTTCGGGGCGGCCCACCAAGTACTCCTGGCCTTGGATCACCCCTCGCACCCCCCGCCCGGGAAGGGGCTGGAAGGAGTCCAGCTGGGGCAAGGGGGTCCCCTCAGCCAGACGGCCGATGGCGCGGGCGATGGGATGCTCGCTGCCCCGTTCCAGGGCGGCCGCGATCAGCAAGACTTCCTCCGGGGGCTTTTCGTCGAGCGTTACCACTTGTGCCTGGAGCTCACCGGTGGTCAAGGTGCCGGTCTTGTCCAGGGCGAGGTGCTTGACCTTGGCCACTGCCTCCAGGGCGGCCCCGCCTTTGACCAGGATGCCCCGGCGGGCACTCGCCACCAGCGCCGACACCATGGCCGCAGGGGTGGAGATGGCCAGGGCGCAGGGGCAGGCGATAACGAGAAGCGTGAGTGCCCGCAGTAGCCACACGCGTGGAGGCAGGCCGAGAAGCGGGGGCAGGGTCGCCACCAGCAGCGCCACCCCCACCACTGCTGGGGTGTAGTAGCGGGCGAACCGGTCCACCAACCGCTCGGTGGGGGCCTTGCGGCGTCGGGCCTCCTCCACGAGCTTTGCGATCCTGGCCAGGGTGGAATCCCCGACCGGGCGGGTCACCCTGATCTCCAGGGCCCCGTCCTCGTTTAGGGTGCCGGCGTAGACCGGCGAGCCCTCTTCCTTGAGGACCGGCGTGGCCTCCCCGGTGATGGCCGCCTCGCTGACACTGGCCCGGCCCCGGACCACCACCCCATCCAAGCCGATGGTCTCGCCGGGCCGGACCAGGATCACCTCTCCCGGGGAGATGGCTTCCACGGGAAGCTCCAGTTCCCCCCCGCCGCGGAGCACGGTGGCCCGCTTGGGGACCCGATCCAAGAGTTCCCGCAACGAACGCCGGGCCCGGCCTGCGGCTCGGTCCTCCAGCCATTCGGCCACCCCGAACAGGAAGGCGAGGCTCCCGGCCTCGAAGGTCTCCCCCAGGGCCAGGGCCCCGGTGATGGCGATCGATACCAGGAGGTCGATCCCCAAAAGCCGCCGCCGCAGCTCGGCGAGGGCGCGCCTCGCCACCGGGATCCCGCCCAACAGTGCCCCGAGGCCGAACAGGACCGACGACAGCGGTATTAAGGCTCCAGCAACCGGGCCCAGGGTTAGTCCCCCGGAGAGGGTGGCGAGCCCCCCGGCGACGAGGAGCGTCCCGGAAACCAGGGTAAGGATGCCCTCAAGCTTCCCCTTCCCTTCTTCCTCGGGGTGCGAGATATGGCCGGAGATGGCTGCTACCGCCCGAGAGAGATCCTCCGGGGCGATGCGGCGAGGGTCGTAGGCCACCACCAGCGAGCCTGTCAGCTGGTCCACCTCGGCCCGGGCCACCCCGGCCACGGCGGCCACCCGGCCAGCGACCTGTCGGGCGCAGGTGGGGCAGTGGAGCTGACCGATTTTCAGGGTCTGTTCCTGCAGATTCATGTCCTCTCCATTCATAAACAAGTGCTTGATTGTTTATACATTATTGGCCCGGTTGGTACAAGCCCCCGCCCCGGGGTAAAGTGACCTGGCATGTACCACCACTTGGATCAGCAGCAGGCGCGAGAGCTCCTTTCCGACATGCCCGCGTCAGGGCTGGTGGAACTGCTGGCCGAGACGTTCCGGGTGCTGTCCGACCCCACCCGGGTGCGAATTCTGTACCTACTTTCCCGGGCCGAGCTGTGTGTGCACGATCTCGCGCAGCTTCTGGGGATCTCCCAGCCAGCGGCCTCCCACCACCTGCGTATCCTCAGGATGCAGGGGCTGGTGAGGACGCGCCGGGAGGGGAAATCAATCTATTACGCCCTGGACGACGAGCACGTGGTGGAGCTGTTCCGCTGTGGCTACGACCACGTCCGCCACTGGGAGCGGCCGGGACGGCCGCGATGAACTAACCGAGGGAGAAGCGCTTCCAGGAAGGGAGGATGCCGACGCCCGGGGCGATTGGGGGTGGGGAGCGATCTCGGTCTCATCGTGGTTGTGAAGGGCTCCGAGCTTCCCTTCCAGCGCCGCGGCCTGGATTTCGCTGTCACAGCCCTGCCGGTGCCGGCCGATCTCCTCTTCTACACCGAGGCGGAGTGGCAAACCCTGAAGGGGCAGCCCCGGTTCGGCCGCAGGCTCGCCCTTGAAACGGTCTGGGTCTGGCCCGACTTT
>DQVA01000143.1 GCA_015661965.1 Candidatus Bipolaricaulota bacterium | reverse complement strand
CTGGGGGGACGGTGGCTCAGGTTGGGACCGTTTTCCTTCCAGCCCACCGAGCTGGGGAAGCTGGCCCTGATTTTGTACGTGGGGGGATCGCTTGTCCGCCGGGGGGAGCGAATTCGCACCTTCCAGGAGGGGGTAGCCCCTTATCTCGTGGTGCTGGGGGCATTTGGGCTGGTGCTGGCCCTGCAACCGGACTTCGGGATGTTCGTGCTTTATACCTCCCTCACCGCCTTCCTCCTGTTCGCCGGTGGGGTGGCGCTGAAGCCGCTGTTTGCCACTGCCGCCGCCTTGATCCCGGTGGGGGGGCTGCTGCTCCTGGCCGCACCGTACCGGCTGGGAAGGTTGCTTGCCTTTCTGAACCCGCTGGCCTACCGGGACACCTATGGCTATCAAGTGTACCAATCGTTCGTGGCCATCGGGGCGGGGGGGATCTGGGGGCGGGGCCTCGGGGCGTCCCGGGCCAAACTTTTTTACCTGCCTGCGGCCCATAACGATTTTGCGTTCGCAGTGGTGGCCGAGGAGACAGGCCTCATCGGGAGTTTGATCCTGATCGGGCTGCTCTGCTGGCTCACCTGTCTCGGGTTCGCCGTAGCCCGGCAGGCCCCTGATCGCCTGGGGGCCTTGTACGCACTGGGCGCCTCCTTCCTCCTCGGGTTCCAGTCGCTGCTCAACCTGGGGGTGGTGGTGGGTGTGCTGCCGGTGACCGGGCTCACCCTGCCCTTCGTGAGCTATGGCGGTTCATCGCTGACGGTGACCCTGGCCCTGGTGGGGCTCCTTTTGGGGGTAGCCAGAGCGGCGGAGGCGGCCCGTCCGGCGCTGGCGCGGGAGGTGTTGGGATGAGGGTGCTCATCGCGGCCGGTGGGTCCGCCGGTCACGTCTACCCCGGGCTGGCGGTGCTGGAGGAGCTACGGGCCATGGGGGCTCTGGAGGCGGCCGGTTGGATCGGCACCCCCCAAGGTATCGAGACCCGCATCGTGGAGAAGTACCCATGGATAACGTTCTTCCCCCTGCCCTGTCGGGGATTGGATCGGCGGCGTCCCTGGAGCTGGCCTGGTTTCCTGCTTTCCACCCTGGCTTCCCTGCCCCGGGCACTCGCTATCCTGCGGCGCTTCCAGCCCCACGTGGTGCTGGGGATGGGAGGTTACCCCTCTTTTTCGCCGGTCCTGGCCGCCTTCGTCCTCGGGATCCCCCGGGCCATTCACGAGCAGAACGCCGCCCTGGGCCTGGCCAACCGACTGCTGCTGCCGCTTGTGTCCCAGGTCTTCCTCTCTTTCCCCGACACTGCCGGTGTTCCCCGCACCGCCGAGGTGCTGGTGACGGGGAATCCGGTGCGGCGGGAGTTCTTACGGGTCCCACATCAAAGGGGGGATGAACTGATAGTAGTAGGGGGCTCCCAAGGTTCACGCTCCCTGGTGGAGGCCACCCTGCGAGCCGCCCCGGCCCTGGCCAGGCTGCCCGGGCTGCGGCTGCGCTTGCTGGTGGGGCGGGCGGCCGATCCCCGGAGGGTGGAAGCCAGGCTCAGGGAGGCGGGGTTGTTCCGGGTGCAGGTGGAACGATACACGGAGCGCATGCCCGAGGCACTGGCCCGGGCGCGGTTGGTGCTGGCCCGGGCTGGAGCCAGCACCGTGGCCGAGCTGGCCGCCTCGGGCCGACCG
>DQVA01000068.1 GCA_015661965.1 Candidatus Bipolaricaulota bacterium | reverse complement strand
GCCCGGGCCGCCTTCGAGGCGGACTATGAAGCCGCGTTCGGGGCCTCGGGGATCCCGTTCCGGGGTGAGGCCTATGACGCGGTGGTCCTGATCGCTCTGGCCATCGCCGCCGCCGGGGAGGCCTCCGGCCCCGCCATCCAGGCCAAGCTCAGGGAGGTGGCCAACCCGCCGGGGGCGGAGTATACCTATGGGCAGCTAGCCCAAGCCCTGGCTGCGGCGGCCGCCGGGGAGGATATCAACTGGCAAGGGGTGTCCGGTCCGGTCACCTGGGACGACAACGGCGACGTGACCACCGGGGCCATCGAGATCTGGGCCGTCAAAAACTGCACCGTGCGCACGGTGTGGATGGTGGAAGTAGGGGAGTAACATCCCCGTGCCGAGAGCGAGGGGCCGGCCACCCGCCGGCCCCTTTTTCTCCCAACTAGGGAATCCATGGGCGGTGAGCTCGGCACCCGCCGTGGCCATGGGTGGGAGAAGCGCGGGGCTGGTTCAACCCTTAAACAGCCGGGACACGAACTTCTCCTCCCCCAGAATCCCCCGGGGGCGCACCAGCAGGATCCCCACCAACAGCACCCCGATCAGCACCACCCGCAGGGCACTTGCCCGCACGTCGGATAAGGGCAGGTACCCGGTGAGGAAATCGGTGCCCGCCCACAACCCCCAGATGAGGAACGCCCCCAGGATGGCCCCCTTGTTGTTCCCGGCCCCCCCGGCCACCAACATCACCCACACGATGAACGTGCCATATAGGGGTTCGAACTTCTCCACGCTTAGGTAGCGGGCGTAGTGGGCGTACAAGCTCCCGGCCAGGCCCATGATGGCCGAGCCCAGCACGAACGCCTGCAATTTGAAGGCGGCCACGTTCTTCCCCTGGGCGGCGGCCGCCACCTCGTCCTCCCGGATGGCCCGCAGCACCCGCCCCCAAGGGGACCGGAGGGCCCGCTCCACCAGGAAATACAGGGCCAGGATCACTGCCGCCAACAGCCCCAAGTACACCCAGCTATAGGCCCCTTTGAGCAGGGAAACCAGCCAGCCCGGGAGCTGCGGCCGGGCCGCAAGGAACGCGGTCACCCCGGACTGGACCGGCTGGAACCAGGGGGAGGGGATGTTCTTCAGGCCCCACACCCCGTTGGTAAGCCAGGCCTCGTTCTTGATGATGAGGCGCAATACCTCGGCGATGCCGATGGTGGCGATGGCCAGATAATCCTCCTTCAGCCGGATGGTGATCCAGCCGATGAGCAGGGCCACGAGTGCTGCCACGACCCCGGCGGCCGCGAAGCCCATGGGAAACGGGAGGCCCCAGCCCCCGAAGACGCGCCAGTCCAGGGCCCCCGGGGGCGGGCCGGATACAAGGGCGGAGGTGTACGCCCCCACCGCGTAGAAACCCGCCACCCCGATGTTGAACAGGCCCGTGTAGCCCCACTGGACGTTCAGCCCCAGGGCCAGCACCGCATACACCCCGGCGGTGATGGAGAAGAACAGGAGATAGTTGAGGATCCCTACCAGGACGTCCATCATCGCCTCCCCAGCAAGCCCTGTGGCCGCACCAGCAGCATCAGCACCAGGATCCCGAACGCCACCGCCGGCTTGTAGGCGGTGGAGATGAAGGCGGTGGATACCTCCTCCGCCAGGCCGATGGTCATCCCCCCCAACATGGCTCCATACGGAGAGCCGATCCCGCCCAGGATCACGGCGGCGAACAGGGGCAGCAGGGTCTGCCAGCCCAACTCGGGGGTGACCAGCTTGTTCTCTATCCCGGACAGGATCCCGCCCAAGGCGGCCAGGGCCGCCCCCACCGCCCAGGTCCAGGCCACCACCCGCTCGGTGTTGATGCCGCTTACCTGGGCCAGCTCCGGGTTATCGGCCATGGCCCGCATCGCCTTGCCCGTCTTGGTATAGCGGAGAAGCACGTGCAGGAACAGCACCGCCAGTACGGCCACCCCCAGGATGAACAACTGATCCGCCTTCACCCGTACTCCCCCGATCCTCAATGCCCGCTGGATGTGGTGGGAGAAGTAAAGGGGGTCAGCCTCGGCGGAAAACAGGATCAGGTTCCGCAGCACGAACGCCACCCCCACCGACGCCATGAGCAGCAGCACCGCCTTGGCCCGGCGCAAGTGCCGGTACACCAGCCGGTCGATGCCGATGGCCAGGGCGGCGTTGGCGGCCATGGCGCACAGCACCGCCGGGATCAGGGCCGGCCCGAAGGAGAGCGGTCCGAACCTGCCCGGAAGCAAGGGGGAAAACAGCACCAGGAACCCCAACCCCAGGTAGGCGCCGCTGGTCATCAGATCCCCGTGGGCGAAGTTGGAGAACCGCAAAATGGAGTAGGTGAGGGAGAGCCCCACCGCCCCCAAGGTGATCACGCTGCCGGACACCAATCCATATACGATGAGCTGGGGGATGCGTTCCCACACGGCTAGCCTCCCAAGAACAGCCGGCCGATCTCCTCGTCGGCGAGGAGTTCTTGCCCGGAGCCCTCGCGGCGGTTGCGCCCGTCCACCAGCACGTACCCCCGGTCCGCGATGGCCAGCGACTGGCGGGCGTTCTGCTCCACCATCAGCACCCCCACCCCTGACCCCACGATGGCCTGGATGCTCTGGAACACCTGTTCCACCAGGTTAGGAGCCAGGGCGGCGGTGGGCTCGTCCAGTAGCAGCACTTGGGGGTCCAGCATCAGCGCCCGGCCCATGGCCACCATCTGCCGCTCCCCCCCGGACATCTTCCCCACCCGTTGGCGGCGCCGGTCCTTCAGGACCGGAAACAGCTCGTACACCCGCGCCAGCCGGGCCTCGATCCCCCCCCGCAGGATGAACGCGCCCATCTGCAGGTTCTCCTCCACGGTGAGGGAGGGGAACACGTTGTCCACCTGGGGCACGTAGCACATCCCGTGGCGCACGATGCGGTGCGGGGGGGCACCGGTGATGTCCTCCTCCCCCAGGCTCACCGTGCCCTGGGTGGGGGTGAGGAGCCCGAACATGGTCTTGAGCAGGGTGGATTTCCCCGCCCCGTTGGGGCCGATGATGGTCACCAGTTCCCCGGCCGCCAAGGTCACGGACACCCCGTGCAGGACCTCCATCCCCCCGTAGCCGGAGTGGATTTCCCTTGCTTCAAGCAACGGCATACTGTCCGCCCAAGTAGGCCTCGATCACCCGGGGGTCGGTCCTGACCTGGGCCGGGGCCCCCTGGGTGAGCACCCGCCCCTCGGACATCACGATCACCGGGTCGCACAGGTTCATGACCAGGTCCATGTCGTGTTCGATCAGGAACACGGTGACCCCGAAGCCCTGGGCGAGCTGGCGGATACGGGCGGCGAGCTTGTTCATCAGGGTGGGGTTGACCCCGGCCCCGGGCTCGTCCAGCAGCACCAGCTTGGGCTGGGCCATCAGCGCCCGCGCCAGCTCCAAGAGCTTCTTCTGTCCCCCGGACAGGGTCCCGGCCAGCGCCCCGGCCAACGGGGCCAAGCCCACGAACTCCAGCACCTCCTGGGCCCGCCGCAGCAGCAGCCGTTCCTCCTTCCGCACCCGCCGGGGGCAGAAGATGGGGTTCCAAAGCAGCTCCCCACACTGGTTTCCCGGCACCAGCATCAGGTTCTCCAGCACCGTCATCTCCGGGAACGCCCGCGGGATCTGGAAGGTGCGGTAAAGGCCTTTGTGGAACAGGCGGAACGGGGACTGGCCGGTGACGTCCTCCCCCCGGAAGGTGATCCGGCCCCGATCCGGGCGGTAAAACCCGGTGATGATGTGAAACAGGGTGGTCTTGCCGGCCCCATTGGGCCCGATCAGCCCGGTGATGGTGCCTTGCTCCACGGTCAGGGAGCAATCCCTGACCGCCCACAGGCCCCCGAATCTTTTGCTGACCCCCTCGATCGCCAGCATCCTCGCCCACCTCCAAATACAAAAAGCGGCACTTTGCCGCTTCTTTCGCAACCCATTGGCTCGGCCAATGGGTTGCCTAGGCCCAGGTAAAGTACACGTGCCCTAGCCCCAGCATCACCTCCTGGCCGCGCCTTGTAATCCGGTCCATAGTTCAGCTTGCTATATACGGCGGCCGGGCGGCCCTGTCAACCTCACTACGCCTGGCATGGTTGGCTGGGCTTGACACCGAAAGGCAAACGCCCTAGGCTAGCGCAGAACTTCCTAACTGAAGGGGGGATCAGGATGAGGGGAAGGAAAGTAGCTGTGCTGCTGGTGGGGGTGGCGCTGGTCTCGGTATGGGGGCTCACCCCGGGGATCGCCGGGGGCGGGGGGACCGGCGGGCTTTACATCGACGTGGACCCCGCTCATCCGGCCTATGCGGCCATCCGGTATCTGGTGGACGCCGGGGTGCTGAACGTGGCCGAGACCGGGGGGGAGTTCCGGGGCGACCAGGCCCTGCTGCGGTATGACGCCGCCCTGTGGATCTATCGGGCCATGCAGAGCCTGTCCCAGGCCCAGCCGGGGCTGGATGTCGCCGCCGTGGATGCCCAGATCGGCAGTGTAGAGGCCCAGCTCCAGTCCCTGCAGGCGGAGGTACGGAACACTTCGGGGCAGCTCGGGTCCCTGCGGAACAGCGTTACGGCGCTTTCGGCGGAGGTGCAAGCCCTCAAGGCCCAGCCCGGGGCGGGGAACTTCGCCGGCCAGGTGAGGACAAACTTCCTGCTGGGGATCACCGGGGTGCTGCTGGGGGTGGCGGCGGTGGCCATGGCCATCTTCTGGTAGGGGACCGGCGGGTGCAGGCATCCAGGGCCCGTTGTCCGGGCCGAGTTCCGCGGTCCGGCAACGGGTTCTCCTATTAACTATGAAGAAACCGGGGCGAGAGGGCCGCCCCGCCGAGGGGCAGGACGGCGGGAAAATAAAACTGGCCGCAATTTGTCCGGCGAGGACGTGGCCGAAGCCGACTTGGTTGAGACGTGGAGGTGGCCGGGGCGGGGGCGCCCCGGTCAAAGGTTATGGAGGAGACAAACCGTGGCCAGGTCTTGACATCCCGGCTGTCCCTCGCTAGAATGACACACGTGATGTGAAGATCCTGTGGAAGGGGGTGAGAGAGGAGGGGAGCGAAGCTTAGGCTATGGGATGTTGGGATCCCGAAAGGCCTTTCGGAAATCCAAGATCTGCAAAGGAGGTACGTAGATGAAGCGGGCTCTCGCGATTTTTGCAGCTGTGAGCTTGTTTGGATTTGCGGGCATGGCCCAGATGTTTTCCGGTAGCTGGGAGACGTGTCTCGACATTCTTCCTACCCTTGGGCTCGATTCCACCACCTTGACCATCACCTATGACATGGCCGGCTGGGCCATCACCAGCGTCACCGGGTTCACCGGCGGGGCCACCGGCCTCAGCTTCACCCAGCAGGACTTCTCCGTGTCCGGCACCCTGGGGGCGCTGTCCATCACCGGCGGCATGGAGTTCGACCCGCAGGCGGTTGAGTACGAGTCCGCCTGGATGGAGGCGGTGCTGGACTTCGCCGGGGTCAACTTTGACCTTACCATCTCCCACACCACCCAGACCCCTGACTACAAATACTGTCCCCAAACCGGTTCAAACACCGCTGACGCCGAGATGGTGTACTCCCTTGGGATCACCGCCGATCCGGTGTCGGCCGGGCTTACCTTTGTGGACTGCTGCACCGGCATCTACTTCCACGACCTGTGGGTGTCCTTCTCCGGGCTGTCCCTGTGCTGCGGCGTGACCTATGACTTCGAGTTCGCGTTCAACAAGGTGGAGGGCTTCGACTACGTGATGTTCTCTCTCAACGACGTGTTCCCCATCTGCTGCGGCATCTCCTTCGACATCTCGGTTACGTTCCCCGTGGACGGCAAGACGGTGTCCGTCACCCCCAAGTTCG
>DQVA01000208.1 GCA_015661965.1 Candidatus Bipolaricaulota bacterium | reverse complement strand
TCAAAGCGGCGATCAGCTCCTCCAGCGGCTTGATCACGGCAGCATCCCCGGGGGCATCCCCCCGGTCAGCTCGGACATGGTCTCCTGAGCGAGCTCCTTGGCCTTGGCTTGGGCTTCCTTCACCGCGGCCAGTATCAGGTCCTCCACCAGCTCCGCGTCCCCCTCAGCCAGCACCTCCGGGGAGAGGTGCAGTTCCACCAGCTCCCCGTGGCCGGACACCACCGCCCGCACCATCCCCCCGCCGGCGGAGGCCTCAACCCGGGCCTCGGCTAGCTCCTGCTGCCTTTTGGCTATCTCCGCTTGCAGCCTTTGGGCCTGTTGCATCAACCCTTTAAGATCTCCCAGTCCCCGCATTCGTCCCCTCCTTCAGGATCTCCCCCTCCAGGGCCTCGGCAACCAGCCGGGCCCGCTCCTCTAGCGAGGGCCCACCATCTTCCGCCCCCTCCCAGCGGATGTCCACCGTCAGCACCCCCGGGAAGTGCCGCTGGGCCATGTCCTCCAGGTAACGGCGCACCTCCGGCTCGAGCAGTGACTCGTAGTGGTAGCGGCACTCTTTGGGGAGGCTCACCCGTAGCAGGCCGTCCACCAGCTCCGCCTCCGCCGGGGCCAAAAAGGCGGCCACCGAGGGGCGCTCGTCCAGCATCGCCACGAGCATCTCCACCCAGGGGTCGGCTTCTTCCGGGCCCGTTCCCTCTCCTTCTTCCTGCCCCTGGAGTAGGTCTTCCGGTGGGGACCCCGGCTTGGAGGGAGCTGAGCCCTCGGGCCCGCTTTCTACCGGGGGAGGGCCCCCGGCTTGAGCCTCGGGGCGCAAGGCCCTTTCCGCGTGGGCTGGGCTCCCGCCCACCGGGGTCGGGGGCTGGGAAGGAGGGCCACACAGCTCCAGGATTACCACCTCCAGGTGCAGTTTCCGGGACACGGCCCGGGGAAGCTCCGCCCGCAGCTCCAGCAGCTTCTTGGCCAGCGGGATGAAGCGGCCGTCCCCCTCGATGACCCGATCCCGGGCCCGGGCCGCCGCCTCCTCCAGGAACAACCCCAGGTCCCGTCCCCGGGTGGAGAGGTCTTCCACCACCTCCAGGGCGGCAGCGGCGTCCTTCCCCAGCAGGGCCGACAGGAACCGGTCCACCTCCACCAGGCGGGGCAGGCCCAAAAGCTCCACCACCGCCTCGGGGGTCACCTTCCCCGCTTGGGCGAGTTGCTCCAACAGCACCTCGGCGTCCCGCAGGGAGCCCCCGGCCCGGCGGGCGATGAGGGCCGCCGCCTCCTCCGCAAGCTCTATCCCCTCCGCGCCCGCGATCTCCAGGAGCTTGTCCTTGATCAGCCCCTCCGGCACCGGGCTGAACTCGTAGGCCTGGCAGCGGGAGAGCACCGTGGAGGGGACCTTGTGGGGCTCGGTGGTGGCGAAGATGAAGATCACATGCGGGGGTGGCTCCTCCAGCGTCTTCAGGAGCGCGTTGAATGCCTCCCCGGTGAGCATGTGCACCTCGTCGATGATGTATACCTTGTAGCGGGCCCCGGCCGGCACATAGCCCACCTCCTCCCGCAGCTTCCGGATCTGATCGATGCCCCGGTTGGAGGCCCCGTCGATCTCCACCACGTCCAGGGATTTCCCTTCCAGAATGCGGCGGCAGTTCTCACACCTATTACAGGGCTCGCCGGCCTGGGGGGAGAGGCAATTGACCGCCCGCGCCAGGATCCTGGCCGCCGAGGTCTTCCCCACCCCACGCTGGCCGGAGAACAGATAGGCGTGGGCCAGCTTCCCCTGGGCCACCGCCCGCCTGAGGGTCTCCACAACCAAAGGCTGCCCCACCACCTCGGAGAAGCGTTGCGGCCGCCAACGGCGATAGATGGAAAGCCCCTCGCCCCTGTCCATGTTCGCAGGAGGATAGCCCAACGTCCCCCCAGCGGCCAGCCCAGGGGGCTCGGCTAAGCTTCCGTCCCCGGGAAGAGCGAATGGGCCGGCCGGCTGGCCTGATCGAGGTCATGGTAGGCGGCGGCGAAGGAAGCGGTAAGCCAAGGCCTGATCACCAACTCCACCCCGTAGGCAACCAGGAGCCACCATCCCCAGTGCAGGAGTTCCCCGATCAAGGTCAGGTAGCCGAGCGCGCCCAGCGCGAAGTAGGGGGAGAGGAACACGGCTGCCAGACCCAGCAGGGCCCAGCGGTGTCCCACTGTGAGGGCCTCGCTTTCCCCCATGGCACCCAGGGTAGGCCTTCCCTTGTCCGCCGCCACCAGGGGGGAGAACATGAACTTCAGGCCCCAGGCGATCCCCGGGATCACCAACAGGAAAAGACCTATGACCGTCACGATGACGCTCAGCCAGTGCGCCCCCAGCACCGACAGGGGCTGGCGGAACGGGACCAGCATGTCCCGCAGGGAGGCGACCTCGCCTCGAACCGCCCGCAAGGCCAGGTACTGGTAGCCTGTGTAGGCCAGAGGCCACAGGAAGAGGCTCAGGAGTAAGTCCACCATGCTGGCGAAACCGCTGCGCCGGGGGACGGTGTCCGGCTCGGCCCCCGGGTAAAAGGAGAAGCCTCCATTTCCCAGAGCCAGTTCCTGTATCAAGCCCGCTGCCACCAGTATCAGGATGCCGGAAAGCAGTAGCCACCGGTGGCGGGAGAAGATCTGCCAACCCAGGGACAACCAACTTCTCACCCCATGCTTTCCTCCACGCTCTCCGCCCGGTGGGGGGCCAGGGCATCCTGTACCAGCCCCACCGCCCGCTGCAAGCGGCCCTCGTCCTCTCCTTCGGCCATGATCCTTATCAGGGGTTGGGTGCCGGAGGGGCGGACCAAAAGCCGCCCTTTCCCCCCGAGCAAGGCCCGGGCCGCCTCTATCGCCTCCTTCACGTGGGGGTCCTGCAGCGCTCCGGTGCGGTCATGCACCCGCACGTCGGCCCGCACTTGGGGATAGACCGGGACCGGGGCCACCAGGGAGGCCAGGTCCACATCGGCCCGCTGGAGGGCCCGCAGGGTGAGGAGGGCGGTGAGGAGGCCGTCCCCGGTGGGGGCGTAGCGGCCGAACACCAGGTGCCCGGAGGGCTCCCCGCCAAGCTCGATCCCGTGCTCCCGCATGGCCCAGGACACGTGCCGATCCCCCACCGGCACCCGCACCACCTGGAAACCCTGGTCGTTGAGGTACCGTTCCGGCCCCATGTTCCCCAGCACGGTGAACACCACCGCCCGGGCTGCGAGTTCCCCGGATCGGTGGAGCTGGGGGGCCAGTGCGGCCATGAGCACATCCCCTTCCACCACCCGCCCCCGGCTGTCCACGAACATGGCCCGGTCCCCGTCCCCATCGAAGGCCACCCCCAGATCCGCCCCCTCGGCCCGCACCAGGGCCTGGAGGGGCTCGATAACAGCGGCCCCGGTGGCGTTGATCCTGCTGCCATCCGGTTCCCGGCCGATCACGGTGAGCCTGGCACCCAGGGACTGGAAGAGCTGGGGAGCCACCCGGGCGGTGGCCCCATGGGCACAATCTAATGCCAGCTTGACCCCCTGCAGGGAAAGCCCCGTCGCCGCCCGCAGCAGGAAATCCCGATAACCATCTTCCGCTTGGGGCCAAGGCTCCACGCTGCCCAACCGCCCCCGCGGGGGCACCCCGTCCAGCAAGACCTCCACCCGCTCCTCTTCCTGGGGGGAGAGCTTCAGCCCCTGGGGGTCATAGAACTTGATGCCGTTGTCCTCAGGGGGGTTGTGGGAGGCGGAGATAACACTGCCCAACTCGAATTTCCCAGTCCGCACCAGGTGGGACACCGCCGGCGAGGGGAGGATCCCGGCCAACGACACGTCACAACCGGCCTCGGCCAGCCCAGCGGCACAGGCCGCTTCCAAGGCCGGGCCGGACAGGCGGGTATCCCTGGCCAGCAAGACCCGCCGGGGGTGAAACGCCCTGCCGGCAGCGCGGCCTAGCCGGAAGGCGAGCTCACAGGTGAGCTCCACCCCGGCGATTCCCCTTACCCCGTCAGTCCCGAAGTACTTAGGCATCTCAACCCCTTTCTGCCTGCATGGAACCTATCAACCCGAAATATTAGCAGCTCGGGATGAAGTCGCCCCGGTCGGCTCCGGCACATGGGGCATCACCCGGCCTGAGCGGGCTAGGTCCGGATATACCTCGTTCATCTCGTCTTCCGGGGAGGGCTTGAGCCAGGGACGCGGATCGGGACCAGGATGAACCCGTTTGTCTCGTCCCCGAACACGCGGTAGCCATCCGGGCCGTGCCACCAGATGTAAAGGGCGATATAGGCGCAAAACAGCGCGTCCAGCAGGTCCTCGGCCCGCTTGAGCGCCCCGCCTCGGAGCGCGGCCACCTCGATCCGGCGTAACAGCCTATCGGCCCCCAGTGGCGGCTTGTGGGCCCTTAAGGAGGCAAGGAGCTGTCGGTAGCGAGAGAGTTCCCGGCGCCGCGTCTCCAGGGACCGACCTTTCCTGGCCTTGTACTTGAGCGTCTTTTTCAGGCCGAACAGTTCCACCGCGGCCGGATGGGGGTACACCTCAATTAACTGGCGCACCGGCTGTCGAGGGGGGACCCGGGGACTGAGCGTGAACCCCAGGTCGCTGAGGCGGTGGACCAACTCCTCCCCCCGGGGCCGGGGGCCCAACCGGCGGCGATTGGCGGGAAGCGCCCCGGCCTCCTTTTGCCGATAGGCTTGGGAGAGCGCGAGATCACAGGGACGGGTGCCGGTCTCGTTCGGGACCAAAAGCGGGGCGTCGATGGCGATGAGGCCGGGTTCAGCTGCGAGCCCGTCTCGGATAAAGGCGGTGATCTCCTCGTCGGGACCCAGCGCTTCCTGCCAAGCCAATGGACGAGCCCGCTCCTCCTCCCATCCCAGCACCACCCCGCCGCTGGGGTTGCGGGGGGACCAGGCCAGATCCAGGCCGACGAAC
>DQVA01000067.1 GCA_015661965.1 Candidatus Bipolaricaulota bacterium | reverse complement strand
TTCTGGGGAGGCTGCCCTTGCTTCCAGAGGTGGTACGGGCCGGGGATGCCGGCCGGCCGGCAGTGACCGGCGATTCCCAGGCCCGGGAGGCCTTTTTGGACTTGGCCCTAAGGGCCTGGGACTTCGTGCAGGGGAGCGGCACCGAGGGGACATGAAATTCTTCGACGCCCATTGCGATACCGCCAAGCGGGTGCTGGACGGGGAAGTGGACTTCTCCCGCCCCGATGGAGGTGGACATGTGTCCCTCCCCGAGATGCTGGCGGCGGGGATCCGATGTCAGATCTTCGCCGTGTTCGTGCTCTCCCGGGATCATCCCGGGGAAGAGCGGGCCCGGGCCGAGGAGATGATCGCCACCGTCTTCCGCCTGGCCGAGGAAAGCCAGGGAAAGATGAAGGTGGTTACCACCGCCGAGGAGCTGCGGCAAAGCTTCTCCCACGGGCCGATGGCCGCCCTGATCGGGCTGGAAGGCGCCGACCCCCTGCAGGGGAGGGCGGAGAACCTTCTGCGTTTCTTCGAGCTTGGGGTGAGGAACCTGATCCCGGCCTGGCTGGATAACCCCTTCTCCGGCACCGCCTTCGGGTCCGATCGCCCCCTCTCCCCAGAGGGGGAGAAGCTGGTTCAGCTTGCCGAGGAGCTGGGGGTGATGGTGGACGTATCACACCTCTCGGACTCCGCATTCTGGCGCACCCTGGAGGTCACGGAGAAGCCCGTCATCGCTTCCCATTCCAACTGCCGGGCCCTGTGTCCTTCCCCCCGTAACCTGACCGATCGGATGATCCGCGCCCTCGCTGACCGGGGCGGGGCCTTGGGGATCAACCTGTCCCCGGGCTTCTTGGACCCCGAGTATTACGAGCGCGCCCGCCCCCTCGTGAAAAGATCCCTGCAACCGGGGCTGCCGGCAGGGGAAAAGGTGCGGCTCCGGGAGGAGCTGAAGAAGATCCCGCGGCCCGAGCTCGGGTGGATCGCCCGCCACGTGCGGCACGCGATCCAGGTGGGGGGAGAGGACGTGATCGGCCTGGGCGGTGACCTGGACGGGATTTCCGCCACCCCCCAGGGGATCGAGACGGTGGCCGACTACGCCCTGCTCCCGGAGCTCTTGGAGCGGGCCGGGCTTGTGCCGCGCCAGGTGGAGAAGGTCTGCTACGGGAATTTTCTGCGGGTCTTCTCCGAGGTCCTTCCCCAGGCATGAAAGCCCAGCCGGACTGTCTGCCCTGCATGCTGCGGGCTTCGTTGACCGCCGCCCGGTTGGCCGGCGCCGGGGAGGAGACCCAGTGGACGATCGTGTGCGAGGTGGCGAAGCTGCTAATCGAGACGCTGCCCGGCCGTGCCCCCATCGAGGTCTCCCCGGCCGCCCAAAGGATCGTGCGCCGCCACTCCGGGGTGGCTGACCCGTTCGCTGCGGCCAAACGGGAGGCCAACCGCGAGCTACTGCGGCTGCTGCCGGAGTTGCGGGCGGCTGCCCGCGGTTCGCCTGATCCCTTGGCCTTCCTGCTCAGGCTGGCCGCCGCGGGGAACGCCGTGGACCTGGGGGCCCAGGCCGGCTACCGGCTGGCCGAGGTCACCCAACCCGGCCGCTGGGGCCGGTTCGATTACCCCGCTTTCCTGGACCACCTGGAGGTGGCGGAACAGGTGCTGTTGATCGCGGACAACGCCGGGGAGATCGCCCTCGATCGCCTCCTCTGTGAGGAACTCGCCCGGCGGGGCAAGCGGGTGACGGTGGCGGTGCGGGCTGCCCCCACTCTGAACGACGCCACCCTGGCGGACGCCG
>DQVA01000021.1 GCA_015661965.1 Candidatus Bipolaricaulota bacterium | reverse complement strand
TCGGTGGAGAACCCGTCCGACACCACGATCAACGTGCCATGGTCGGGAAAGAAGCGGGCGAGGCCTTCATCCACGACCTGTAGCACCTTGACTACGGTGGTGGCACAGTTTTTCGTACATATCCCTACGACCAGGTCAACGTCCCTTGACAATATCTCCTCCTTGTGCAGCCATGGTCCGACTGACCACCCCCGCCAGCAGCTGCTGGAGCTTGGTCAGGGACAGGTGCCGCTTGGCCAGTTGGTAGTTGTGCTCCACCACCTCCCGGTACCGGGCGGGGGAGGAGAGGAGGTGGGCGGTCTGGCGGGCCGCCCGCCGCAGCACCTCCGGGGGCACCCGCCGCAGGCCGTCCCCATCCGTCTGCACCACGTCCCCCAGGGACACGTACTTGAACCCCAGGGGGGCGATATCGGTCTTGAACACCGGGTACTCGAAGGAGGCGACCGGGAGCTTGGCCCAAATCCCCTCCAGGAACTGGTTTCCCCAGCCCTCTTGCAGGGAGGGATAGGTCATAAGATCGGCGAAAAGATAAGTGTCCCAGAAGGAGTAGATCTTGTGGCCGGCTTGCTCCCGTCGGCAGAAGGCCACCCTGTGTGTGGCCAGCCGCACCTCCACCCCCTGGCGGGCGCTGTGCTGCTGGAGCTGCTCCCAGTAGGGGGGGTCCTCCACCAAGTTGGTGAGAAGCAGCACCACCCGGCCGGGGCCACTGGCGCCGCGTTGGCGGACCCGGCGGGCCAGGGCCGACCGGAATCCGGGTTGTGACAGCTCCGCCGCCAGGTCCACGGCCAGCTCTATCCCCTTTCGCCTCACTACCCGGGTGGACTGAAGCAATACCACGTCCTGGGGGGAAAGGCCCAATCGCTCCCTGAGATCCTGGTTGAACTCGTCCAATTTAGGAGAAGTGGAGAAGTCCAGCACGTTCGGGACCACCACTGCCGGAATGCCTCGCTTCGCCAGCTCCCCTTGAGCGAGCCGGTTTATCACCACGTGCGTGATCTTGGGGTCCCGGGGCGGGAAATACTCGGCGAGCAGCCGCCTCACCAGCGGGCAGGTGGGCCCCCGGTAGTCCTCCTTCTCCCAGTAGAAGTCATGATGGTGGGCGATGGCCGGGAGGCGCAGGTCCCGTACGGTGCGCCATAGGGCCAGGGTGGCGGGGAGGTGGGGGGAGAGGGACCAGATGTTTTCCACAATGAGGAGGTCGATGTCGTACACTTCCACGAAGTGCCGCAGGCCCCGTTCGATGCGGGTGGCCAGGGCCTCGATGTGGGCGTGCAGCTCCTCCTCGGAGTGGTAATCCGAAAAAGACTGGAACGCGTTTCTCCTGATCCTCTCCACTTCTGGATGATCCAGGGAGAGCTCGGGGATGAGGAAAGCCTCTCCATCGCCGGCCCGTCCGGCGCACAGGTACACGGTATGCCCCAGGGCCTCCAGGGCCGCCCGCCATTTCTCGATCTCCAGGGAGACCCCGTCGGTTTCGCCCACCCTAAAATGGCATATGCCTATACGCGACATGGCGTGTTGGGCATCCACTCGCCCGGTGGCGCGTATTGTATCCCCGTTGGCGGTTTGGGCAACCAATTGCCCACCACTTAGGGCCGGGGCTGAAGCCGCCTGGCGAGGTCAATGGGAGTTGAGCCAGTCCAGGGAGCGGATGAGGTCTGCCTCCGAGAAGTGCTCCACCACCACCAGGCCTGCCCCCTTCATCAGGATGTCCAGCGTCCGCCCCACCTCGATCACCCCCGCCCCCAAGGGGAGGTGTTCGTCGGCCTGGCCGTGGTTGTCATGGAGGTGCACGGTGTGGATGTGGGGGACGAGGCGGGGGAGCAGCGCCAGCGTATCCTCACCGTGGGCGGTCCAGGCATGCCCCAGGTCCAGGGTGCCGGGGATCCCGAGCTGGGAGAGGAGAGCTTCGAACCGCTCCAGGTCCGAGAGGAAGGTGTGGGGGGATTTGGGGTCGTTCTCCAAGCATAGCTTCACGCCGAGGCTTTTCGCCCTGGCGGCCAGGCGCCGGATAGCGGCCATGGCCTCCTCCCAGGGCGGCCCATACCGGACCCCGGTGGAGCGGTAACCCAGGTGGAAGGTGACCCCGGAAGCGCCGAGGGCGGCGGCCAAGACAAGGGTGCGGGCGAGCTCCGCCTCGGCGAACGCCCGCGCCGCAGGATGCGGCGAGATCAAGTTCACGTCGGCGATGGGGGCGTGCAGGGAAAGGGTTGCGTCGGCATTGGCGAGCGTCCGGACGAGGCCGGGGGGCCAGCCCCGGGGATGCCAAGGCGGATCACACAGGATCTCCAGTCCCTCATAGCCCAGCGCAACCGCC
>DQVA01000070.1 GCA_015661965.1 Candidatus Bipolaricaulota bacterium | reverse complement strand
CACCCCTAGGGGCCATGGTGCCACACACACGCTTGACCCACCTCAACTGTCCTTTCTAACCGGGTTCTTCAAAAAACCTTGTCAAAGTCGGGTCTACCTCCTGTGCGGCCTTGCCGCCTCCCTGACCCACTTTTTCACCAATCTCTCCTCCACCGTGCCGGCCATCGGCGCCTCCGGGGCCATCGCCGGGGTGATGGGGGCCTACTTCCTCATGTTCCCCACCGCCGAGGTCATCACCCTGGTGCCCGTCTTCTTCCTGCCCATCTTCATCCCCCTTCCGGCGGTGCTGTACCTGGGGATCTGGTTTTTGACCCAGTTCTTCTCCGGGATCGCCGCCCTGGTGGCACCCCAGTTTGGGGGCGGGATCGCCTGGTGGGCCCATGTGGGGGGATTTTTGGCGGGGCTGGCGCTGGTGCCCCTGTTCCGCAAGCGGCGGGGGGCCTACCGGGGCTACTTCCCGGACGAGCGGCTCCTGCGGGCGGTGCGCTAGGGGTTGACCGTGGGGACGCCCCCGATAAAATTAGCAAGCATGTGATGAGACTGCTAAATTTTCCAGGAGGTGAAGGCCGTGGAGCGGCTGTGTGACCTCTGCAACACCAGGCCAGCTACCCACCGCATCGTGGATCGCCGGGGCGGCCTGGCCAGCGAGATATACCTGTGCGACCAGTGCTACGCCCGCCAGTACGGGGGCCTCCGCTCCCCCTGGGAGTCGCTGTTCTCCGGGTTCTTCGACGACTTCTTGGGGGACTTCATAGAACGGCCCCGCCCCAAAAGGACCTCGGTGGACATCACCGACTGGCTGTCCGGGCCCGCCCGGGAGGCCCTGCAGCGGGCCGCGGAACGGGCCAGCGAATACGGATCACGCCACATCGACACCGAACACCTCCTGCTGTCGCTCCTTGGCTCCGACGTGGTCAAGGCCGTCTTCAAGGCACTGAAGCTGTCCCCGGAGGACGTGGAACAATATATCGAGCACAACGCCCCCCGGGGCGAGGGGGAGGTGTCCTCGCCCGCCCTCTCCCCCCGGCTCAAGGAGGTGCTGGTGCTGGCGGCCGAGGAGGCCCAGCGCCTGGGCCACTCTTACATCGGCCCCGAGCACCTCTTGATCGGCCTCCTGCGGGAGTCGGACGGGCTGGCGGGGGACCTCCTGAGAAAATACGGGCTCACCCCGGAGTCGCTCCGCCAGCAGGTAGTCAAGGTGGTGGGCAAAGGGGCCGAGGAAGGCCGGGTGGAGGAACCCTCCCCCACCCCCACCCTGGATAAGTTCTCCCGTGACCTCACCGCCTTGGCGAGACAGGGGAAGCTGGACCCGGTGATCGGTCGCCACGAGGAGATCGAGACGGTGATCGAGATCCTGTCCCGCCGCACCAAGAACAACCCGGTGCTGATCGGGGAGCCCGGGGTGGGCAAGACCGCCATCGTGGAGGGGCTGGCCCAGAGGATCGTCAAGGGCGAGGTACCCGAGGTCTTGAAGGGCAAGCGGGTGGTGGAACTCGATCTCACCGGGATCGTGGCCGGCACCAAGTACCGGGGCGAGTTCGAGGAGCGCATCCGCAAGGTCCTGGACGAGGTGAAGAAGAACCAGGACCAGATCATCCTGTTCATCGACGAGGTGCACCTCCTGGTGGGGGCTGGCGGCACCGGCGAGGAGGGGACCATGGACGCGGCCAACATCCTGAAGCCCATGCTGGCCCGGGGCGAGCTGCACGTGATCGGGGCCACCACCCTGAACGAGTACCGGAAGCGCATCGAGAAGGACCCCGCCCTGGAGCGGCGCTTCCAGCCGGTGCTGGTGGCCGAGCCCACCGTGGAGCAGACCATCGAGATCCTGCGGGGCCTCAGGGACCGCCTGGAGGCCCACCACAAGGTGCGTATCACCGAGGAAGCCATCGTGGCCGCGGCCGAGCTCTCCGACCGCTACATCCGGGGCCGGTTCCTCCCGGACAAGGCCATCGATCTTCTGGACCAGGCCTGTGCCCGGGTGAGGATCCGGAACACCATGCCCCCACCCGAGGTACAGGAGGCCGAGGCCAAGATCAGGGGGCTCAGGCGGGAGGAGTCGGCGGCGGTGGCGGCCAAGGACTTCGGCAGGGCCGAGGAGATCAAGCTCTCGCTCAAGGACTGGGAGGAGAAACGGGACCGGGCCCTGGAGGCCTGGAAGAGGACCCGGGCCAAGTCGGTCCCGGAGGTGACCGCCGAGCACGTAGCGGAGATCGTGTCCCGCCTCACCGGCATCCCGGTCTCCGAGCTCACCCAAGAGGAGCGAGAAAAGCTCCTCAAGATGGAGGAGCTGTTGCACCAGAGGATCGTGGGCCAAGACGAGGCGGTGCGGGCGGTGGCCGAGGCGGTACGCCGGGCCCGGGCCGGGCTCTCGGACCCCAACCGGCCCATCGCCAGCTTCCTGTTCCTGGGCCCCACCGGGGTGGGCAAGACCGAGCTCGCCAAGGCCCTGGCGTGGATCCTGTTCGGGGACGAGGACGCCATCGTCAGGATCGACATGTCCGAATACATGGAAAGGCACGCGGTGTCGCGCCTGGTGGGCGCCCCGCCCGGGTACGTGGGCCACGAGGAGGGCGGCCAGCTCACCGAGGCGGTGCGCCGCCGCCCCTACTCCATCGTGCTCCTGGACGAGATCGAGAAGGCCCACCCCGAGGTGTTCAACGTCCTCCTGCAGGTGCTGGACGACGGCCGCCTCACCGACGCCAAGGGCCGCACCGTGGACTTCACCAATACGGTGATCATCGCCACCAGCAACATCGGGGCGGAGATCATCCGGGACAACCTGCGGCTGGGGCCGGAGGCCCTGAATTACCAGGCTTTGAAGGACCGCCTGTTGGAGGAGCTCTCCCGTTACTTCCGGCCGGAGTTCATCAACCGCATCGACGAGATCATCGTGTTCCAGGCCCTCACCCGGGACCAAATCCGCGACATCGTGCGGCTGCAGCTCGCGCGGGTGGAGCGCAGGCTCCGGGCCCAGGGGGTGGAGCCCCGCTGGACCGAGGCCCTGATCGAGTACCTGGCCGACCGGGGCTACTCGCCCCAGTTCGGGGCCCGGGAACTACGTAGACTCATCCAGCAGGAGGTAGAGGGTTTGCTAGCTAGAAAGCTCCTCGCCGGGGAGATCAAACAAGGGAGCGCGATAGAGGTGGATTACGACCGGGAGAGGCACGAGGTGGTGGTGCGGCCGGTGGAGCCGGCGTCGGTGGAGAAGAAGGAAGGGGGTGTGAGGTGACCATCTTCTTCGATCTTTTCTGGATCTTTCTCATGCTGTCCGCCCTCCAGCCGGTGCTGAAGCAGCGGATGCTGGAGAACGCCCGCCAACGGCTGATCGCCAAGATCGAGCGGACGCGGGGCTCCCGGGTGATCCTGTTGGTGCATCGGCAGGAGACCATGAGCTTTTTGGGCTTTCCCCTGTTCCGCTATATCGACATCCACGACTCCGAGGAGGTGATCCGGGCCATCCACATGACCGATCCGGACGTGCCCATCGACATCGTGCTCCACACCCCGGGCGGCCTGGTGCTGGCGGCCCTGCAGATCGCCCGGGCCATCAAACGCCACCCGGCCAAGGTGACCGCGTTCGTCCCCCACTACGCCATGTCCGGGGGGACCCTGATCGCGCTGGCGGCGGACGAGATCGTGATGTGCGAGCACGCGGTCCTGGGCCCGGTGGACCCCCAGCTGGGGGAATTCCCGGCCCCGTCGGTGCTCAAGATCGTGAGGGAAAAGCCCATCGAGCGGATCGACGATCGGACGTTGATCTTGGCGGACACCGCCGAGAAGGCCGTGCGTCAAGTACGGACGGCGGTGGCCGAGCTCCTCTCCGGCCGCTACCCGGGGGAGAAGGCCCAGGGGATCGCCCAGGCCTTGACCGAGGGCCGCTGGACCCACGACTACCCCATCACCTACGAGGAGGCCAAGTCGCTGGGGCTGCACGTGTCCGCGGACATGCCCAAGGAGGTATTGCAGCTGATGCAGCTTTACCCGCAGCCGGTACGGCGTACGCCCACCGTGGAGTACCTGCCCTTCCCCCGCCACCGGCCCCCGGGCCCCACCGGGCGTGACTAGATCCGGCGCTTTAGGCGGAACAGGAATTCCAAGGCCTGAAGCGGGGTGAGCGTCTCCGGGTCGATTCGCTTGAGCTCGGCCAACACCGGATGTTCCTCCGGGCCGAACAGGGGGAGCTGCTGGGCCCGCTCCGGCGCGAGGGGCATGGACCGCTCCAGCTCTGCCAGCATCCGCTCCGCCTCGGAGAGCACCTCCGGGGGCAGCCGGGCCAGGCGGGCCACCTCCACCCCGTAAGCCCGTTCCGCCACCCCAGGCTGCACCCGGTGGAGGAAAATCACCTCCCCCTGCCATTCCCGCACCGCCACGTGCAGGTTCACCACCCCCGGCACCTCCTCGGCCAGGCGGGCCAGCTCCCGGTAATGGGTAGCAAACAGGGTCTTGCAGCGGATGCGCTCGGCGAGGAAGCGGGCGATGGCCCAGGCCAGGGCCAGGCCATCGTGGGTGCTGGTGCCCCGCCCCAGCTCGTCCAGGATCACTAAGGACCGGGCACTGGCCCCAGAGATGATGTGGGCTGCCTCCACCATTTCCGCCATGAAGGTGGACAGCCCCTCGGCCAGGGCATCGGAGGCCCCCACCCGGGTGTAGATCCGGTCCAAAACGGGGAGTTCGGCTTCTGCGGCCGGGACGAATGAGCCCATCTGTGCCAACAACGCTATCAGCGCCACTTGCCGTAGGAACACCGACTTTCCGGCCATGTTAGGGCCGGTGACCACCGCCAGGTGCGTGGTTTCGTCCATCTCCAGGTCGTTGGGCACAAACTCGGTGACCTTCTCCACCACCGGGTGCCGCCCCTCCCGGATGCGGATGGCCGGCCGATCGGTGAACCGGGGGCGGCAGTAGCCCTGGGCATGGGCCACCTCGGCTAAAGCCCGGAGGACGTCCAGCTCCGCCAGGGCTTCCCCCACCCGGGCCAGGGCGGCAAGCTCCCCCTCCACCCGGGTGCACAGTGCTTGGAATAGCCCCTCTTCCAGCGCCTGGGCCGCCGCTTCGGCTTGGGTAAGCCGATCGGCCAGCTCCGCGAGAGCGTCGGTGGTGAACCGCTCGGAGCCGGCCAGGGACTGGCGTCGCTTCCAGTCCGGCGGCACCTTGGCCAGATGTGCCTTGGTGATCTCCAGGAAGTACCCGAGCACCCGGTTGTAGCCCACCTTCAGGGTGGGGATCCCGGTGCGGGCACGTTCCCGCCCCTCCAGGGCGGCGATCTCCTTGCGGAGCCGGGAGGCCTCCCCCCTCAGCTCGTCCAGCCGGGGATGGTAGCCGTCCTTGATGAGCCCCCCTTCCCGGGGGTCCGGCGGGGGCTGGTCCACCAGAGCCCGGGAGATCTCCTCCGCCAGCCCCCCGGGGGCCGAGGAGAGGGCGGCGGAGATCGCGGCCAGGCGGGCCGGGAGGGAAGGGAGCCGGGCTAAAAGCCCTTCTATTTCCGGCAGCACCTCCAGGGTACGGCGCAAGGCCAGGAGATCCAGCGGCCGCAGGGTGCGGGTGCCCACCCGACCAAGAAGCCGGGGCAGGTCACAGGCTCGCTTCAGCAACTCCCCCAAGGGCTCCCAAAGTGGCCCCTCGATCAACGCCTCTACCGCGTCCAAGCGGGCCTCGATCCGGCCTCGATCCCGCAGGGGCGCCAGCAGCCACCTTCTGAGGAGCCGCCGCCCCATGGTGGTCTTGGTGCGGTCCAGCACGGACAGCACAGTGAGCTTCCCCTCCGGGCGCAGAGGGGTGAGGAGTTCCAAGGAACGCTGGGTGAAGGGGTCCAGGACCATGGTCTCTTGTGCCGCGATGAGGTGAGGAGGGCGGAGGTGGGGGAGTTTCCCCACGGTCTCCTGAAGGTAAACGAGGATAGCCCCGGCGGCCCGGGCGGCCGGGCTGCCCCCGGGGAGCGCCCCGGGGAAGCGGGATTCCAGGGGGGCGGCGGAGAAATCCTCGCGGGGGCGT
>DQVA01000008.1 GCA_015661965.1 Candidatus Bipolaricaulota bacterium | reverse complement strand
GCTCTCCTGGATCGCCCCCTGGGAGGGGGTGAGGAACGTGTGGATCGCCCCGGCGGACGCCCCGGAGGAGGCCCGTCCCCTCACCCGGGAGCGGGAACGCGGGATCTACTTCTACTACTGGAGCTACGACCCCCGGCACATCCTCTACCTCAAGGACCGGGGCGGCGACGAGAACTTCTGCCTCTACCGGGCGGAGGTGGGGACGGGCGAGGCCCGGCCCCTCACCCCGGAGGAGGGGGTGCAGGCGCGCCCGGTGCACTTGAGCCCCCGCCGCCCCCGGGAGGCCCTGGTGGCCATCAACGAGCGGGACCCCCGGTACCACGACGTCTTCCGGGTGGACCTGGAAAGCGGCGCCCGGGAGCTCGTGCTGAAGAACGAGGAGGGGTTCCTCCTGTTCCTGGCCGATGACGACCTCGAGGTGCGGGCGGGGATGAGGTTCCTCCCGGACGGGGGGTTCGAGGTCCTGGGGTACCGGGAGGGGCGCTGGGGCCCCTTAGTGCGCATCGGGCCCGAGGACGCCGCCGTCACCCAGCCGGTGGGCCTCGACGCCGACGGGGGCACCCTCTACCTCGTGGACTCCCGGGGCCGGGACACCGCCGCCCTGGTGGCCTTGGACCTCGGGGCCGGGGAGCTCCGGGAGCTCGCCGCCGATCCCCGCTGCGACGCCCAGGAGGTCCTCCAGCACCCCCTGACCAAAAGGCCCCAGGCGGTCGCCTTCACCTACGACCGGCGCCGCTGGGAGGCGGTGGATGAGGGGGTCGCCGGGGACCTCTCTTATCTGCAGGGGTTGGTGGACGGGGAGCTCCAGGTGCTCTCCCGCACCACGGACGACGCGAAATGGCTTGTCTCCTACGTCCGCGACGCCGGCCCCACCGCCTACTACCTCTACCACCGCGCGGCGAAGCGGGCGGATTTCCTTTTCCCGGATCGGCCCGAGCTCGAGGGGTTCGACCTGGCCCGGATGTACCCGGTGGAGCCCCGGGCCCGGGACGGGCTCACCCTGGTGAGTTACCTCTCCCTCCCCCCGTGGACCGACAAGGGGGGTAAACCGGAAAGGCCGTTGCCCATGGTCCTTTTCGTCCACGGGGGGCCCTGGGGGCGGGACTTCTGGGGGTTCAATCCCTGGCATCAGTGGCTGGCCAACCGGGGATACGCGGTCCTGAGCGTGAACTTCCGCGGCTCCACCGGGTTCGGGAAATCCTTCGTCAACGCCGCGAACCGGGAGTGGGCCGGCAAGATGCACGACGACCTCATCGACGCGGTGCGGTGGGCCATCGGGGAGGGGATCGCCGACCCCGAGCGGGTGGCGATCATGGGCGGAAGCTACGGGGGCTACGCGACCCTGGTGGGCCTCACCTTCACCCCGGAGGTCTTCCGCTGCGGGGTGGACATCGTGGGGCCCTCGAGCCTGGTCACCCTGCTGGAGAACATCCCTCCCTATTGGGTCCCCATGAGGCCCCTGCTCTCAACCAGGGTGGGGGACCCCAGCGACCCGAAGGACCGGGAGTTTTTGTGGGATCGGTCCCCCCTCAAGTACGCCCATCGGATCGTGAGGCCGCTCCTCATCGGCCAAGGGGCCAACGACCCCCGGGTGAAGAAAAAGGAATCCGACCAGATCGTGCAGGCCCTGAAAGGCAAAGGGGTCCCGGTGATCTACGTCCTTTATCCGGACGAGGGCCACGGCTTCCTGCGCCAGGAGAACCGCCTCTCCTTCGTGGCCATCGCCGAGGCGTTTTTGGGGAAGTTCCTGGGGGGGAGGGCTGAGCCGGTGGGGGACGACTTCCGCGGCGCGAGCCTCACCATCCCGGTGGGGGCCGAGGAACTGCCGGAGGTGGCCGCCGCCCTGGGCGG
>DQVA01000129.1 GCA_015661965.1 Candidatus Bipolaricaulota bacterium | reverse complement strand
GCGATCAGGACCACCGCGTCATAGGCCTCACCCCGGAACGGGATCCCCGAGGCCCCGAACGCGGCTTCATAGTCCGCCTCGAAGGCGGCCCGGGCCGCCACCTCCAGGGCGCCGGGGGCAGTGCCGAACGCCCCCTCCAGGTACTGCAGGTCACAGGACGCGTCAGCCGGACAGGCCGGCCCTGGGGTGACGCCTTCCCCCTTCATCCCGTCCGGGAACAGGAACTCCCCTTCGTACCCGAGCTCCAATGCCTCGATGATCATCTTGTTCCCGTCCACCGGGTAACCGATCAGGTTGATGGCATCGGGGCCTCCCGCCAGGGCCTGTTCCACCTCACCCCGATAGGAGGGCTTGTTCTCCTCATAGGGGATCATCGCCACTACCTGATGCTCTTCGTCCTCGAAATGGGCTTGGAACACCTGTGCTAGGCCGCGGCCGTAGGCGTTGTTCACGTAGATGATGGACACCTTCTTGTAGCCCAGGTTGCGCGCCAGCTGGGCCTCAACTACCCCCTGCAGGGCGTCGGAAACGCAGGTCCGGAACACATAATCCTCGTCCTCTAGCTCGGTGATGGCCGGGGAGGTAGAGGAGGGGGAGATCAACGGGATGTGGGCCGGGGCGGTGACGGAGGCCACGGCCATGGTTACCCCGCTTGACAGGGCTCCGATGACGGCCACCACCCCGTCGATCTGGATCAATTTTGCCGCCGCATCCCGCCCCACGTCCGGGGAGGTAGCGGTATCTCGGATCACCAGCTCCAACGGCCGGCCCAATACCCCGCCGGCGGCGTTGATCTGATCCACCGCCAGCTGAGCTCCCTGGGCGATCGCCGGTCCGTACGGGGCCAGCGGCCCGGTGAGGGGGAACAGACCGCCGATCTTGATGGGCTCCTGGGCCACGCCGATCGCCACCAGCCCCATCACTGCCGCTATCACCATCCATCTCTTCACCTGCGACCTCCTTCCAAAACAAATCGGAGCCCCTGTTGGGCTCCGCAGTCTCACCGCTCCGCCAAATGGATTAGGGGAGCGGTGACCTACCAAAGGAAATACACGAACGTGCTAGTTCGCCGACCGATCACCCCCTTCCGCAACGCGTTTTCCCTCTCCATCGACTAGTTATGTAGGAAACCGGAGGGGGGTTGTCAAGGCCTGGATTGATCCCGGGGACGGGTTTGGGGTAAGGTTCCCTTACTATGCGGGCCGTGGATTTGATAGAGAGGAAACGCGACGGGGGCGAGCTGGCGCCGGAGGAAATCAGCTGGCTGATCTCCCAGTACGTGGCCGGGCAGGTGCCGGACTATCAGATGTCCGCCTTCCTGATGGCCGTCTACTTCCAGGGGATGTCCCAGGCGGAGACGGTGGCACTCACCCGGGCCATGGTAGAAAGTGGAGGCCGGATCGATCTTTCCGCCATTCCAGGCACCAAGGTGGACAAGCACTCCACCGGGGGGGTGGGGGACACGGTGACCCTGATCCTGGTCCCCCTCATGGGGGCAGCCGGGCTGGTGATGGCGAAGCTCTCCGGCCGGGCCCTGGGCCACACCGGGGGCACGATAGACAAGTTCGAGTCCATCCCCGGGGTGAGGACCGAACTCCCCCTGCAGGAGGTCATCAGGCAGGCGACGGAGATCGGAGTGGTGATCGCGGACCACACTGCGGAGCTGGTGCCCGCGGACCGGCTCCTCTACGAGCTGCGAGACGTGACCGGCACCGTACCCTCCCTACCTCTGATCGCGGGCTCCATCCTGTCCAAGAAGCTGGCGGGAGGGGCGGACGCCATCGTGCTGGACGTCAAGTGCGGCGATGGGGCGTTCATGCGCACCCGGGAGGAGGCCCGCGCCCTGGCCGAGACCCTGGTGCGGGTGGGGAACCGGCTCGGCAAGGTATTCTCCGCCCTGATCACCGCCATGGACCAGCCGCTCGGGTACATGGCGGGAAACGCCCTGGAGGTAAGACAAGCGGTCGAGGTGCTGCGGGGGGAGGGCCCCCAGGACCTGCGGGAGGTCACCCTGGCTCTGGGGGCGGAGCTCCTGTTGCTCGCCGGGGAGGAAAGGGATGCGGAGACGGCCCGGGTGAAGCTGGCCCGGCTCCTCGACTCCGGGGCGGCCTGGGAGGTGTTCCGGGTCCTGGTGGCAGCCCAAGGGGGGGACCTGCAGGCGATCGAGGACCCAAGCCTGCTCCCGCGGGCCCGCGAGGTGGAGGAGCTGCTTTCCCCGGCGGCGGGCTACGTGGCCCGACTGGCGGCCCGGAAGGTGGGGCTGGCCGCCGGGCTCCTGGGGGCAGGGCGGGAGGTGAAGGGCCAGCCGGTGGACCCGGCCGCCGGAGTGGAGCTCCTGGCCAAGGTGGGGGACCGGGTGGAAAAGGGACAGCCTCTGGCAAGACTACATGTGGGCCGCCCCGATCGCCTCCAGGAGGCCAAACGCCTGATCGGGGAGGCTTACACCATCGGGGAGAAACCCACCCAGCCCGGCCCGCTGGTCCTGGAATGCGTCCGCTGACCGGCCCCCAGCTTGTACCAGGGGATTTACGAACTGGTCCGCTTGGGGGAGGACTGGCGGGAGAGGAGCTCCCGGGCGGCGGCGGCCACCTTCTCCGGGCTGATCCCCAGCTTCTCCATGACCTCCGGCCCGGGGGCGGAAGCCCCGTAGCGGTCTACCCCGATGGCCACATCCGCATACCGGGCCCAGCCCAGGGTGACCCCGGCCTCCACCGCCACTTTCGGCACCCCAGGCGGCAGCACCTCCCGCTTATACCCCTCCGGCTGGGCCTCGAATAGCTCCCAGGAGGGCAGTGACACCACCCGGACGTTTACCCCCTCTGTGGCCAGGAGCTCCGCCGCCCGCAGGGCCACGTGCACCTCGGAGCCGGTGCCCACCAGGATAACCTGAGGGTCTCCTCCAGACTCCCATAGCACGTACCCGCCGCGGTGCAGCCCCTCCGCCGGCGCGTACTTCCCCCGGTCCAGTACCGGCAAGTTCTGGCGGGTGAGGATCAGCGCGGTGGGGCCCTGCCCCCGCAGGGCGGCGAGCCACGCCTCCCGGGTCTCCCCCGCGTCGCAGGGGCGGATCACGGTCAGGTTCGGCACGGTGCGCAGGGACATGAGCTGCTCCACCGGCTGATGGGTGGGGCCGTCCTGGCCGATCCCGATGGAATCATGGGTGAACACGTACACCACCTTGCAGCCCATCATGGCTGCCAGGCGCACCGGCGGCCGCATGTAGTCGGAGAACACGAGGAAGGTGGCGCAGAAGGGGAGCAGGCCCCCATGGCGGGCGATGCCGTTTGCGATGGCGCCCATGGCGTGTTCCCTCACCCCGAAGTGGAGGTTGCGGCCGCTCCAGTCCCAGGCCCCGCCGGCCCTGCCCTGCACCCCGGCCGGCGGGGCCCCAGGGCGCTGGAAGTCCCCCAGCCCGGTGAGCTCGGTGGCGGTGGAGGGATTGAGGTCAGCCGCCCCGCCGATCAGCTCCGGGACCCTCTCCGCCAGGGCCCGCAGCACCTTGCCCGAGGCCTTGCGGGTGGCGATCCCCGCCGCAGCCGGCGGGAACCCCGGAAGGCCCTCGTCCCAGTTCGGGGGTAGCACCCCCGCAATGCGGCGCGCAAGCTCGGCGGCAAGGTCGGGATACGCGGCCCGGTAGCGGGCGAGGCGCTCATTCCACTCCCCCTCCCAGGTCTGGCCCCGGGCCAGGGCGGCCCGGAAGTGCTCCCGGGCCTCCGCGGGCACGAAGAACTTGGGGGAGGTGGGCCAACCCAGGTTCTCCTTGGCCGCAGCCAGCTCCTCCTCCCCCAATGGGGCCCCGTGGGCCTTGTAGGTCCCGGCCACGCTGGGGGCGCCGTACCCCAGCACCGTCCGCACGCAGATCAAGGTGGGACGGCCCTTGTCCTCCTTCGCCTCCTGGATGGCTTCGTCGATGGCGGCGAGGTCGTTTCCATCCCCCACCGCCAGCACCTGCCAGCCGTAGGCCCGGTACCGG
>DQVA01000091.1 GCA_015661965.1 Candidatus Bipolaricaulota bacterium | reverse complement strand
AGTAGGAAGGGAGGTGATCGCCGGGAATACGCAGGATAGGCCCCCCACGGGGAGACGTGGTTTCTAAGTCACAAGGAGGTCTAGAGTGCGTAAGTACCTTGCCCTGTTCCTGATCGCTTCCCTGGTGGCCGGGCCGGCCCTGGCCGAAACCCTCAGCGTGGTGTCCCGGGTATTCAGCCCGCCCGAGGAGCAGCGGTTCATCCGCGATCAGATCATCCCGTTGTTCGAGGCCGAGAACCCCGGCGTCACGGTGGACTTCGAGATCCTCACCGACTCAGAGATGCTGGATAAGCTCATCGCCCAGAAGCAGGCCGGCAACACCACCATCGACGTGCTAATCTCTTATGTGTCCAACTTCTCCCGGCTGGTGGAGGCCGGCGTGGTGGCCGACCTCACCGGGGAGCTGGACGTGGTGGCCCCGGACCGCACCCTGAGCGCCGGGTTCCTCGCCCAGGGCCAGTTCGATGGAAAACAATACTTCATCCCGTTTGCCGGTGACGACTACGTCCTGGTCATCAACCGGGCAGCCCTGGATTACCTGCCCGCTGGGACGGCCCTGGACTCCCTCACCTACGAGGACCTGATCCTCTGGCTCAAGAACATCTACGACGCCACCGGGATGAAAGCGTTCGCCCTGCCCGGCGTGCGCATGGGGCTCCTCACCTACATCGTGGGCTCCACCGTCCTCGCTTACGGCGGCTGCTTCCCGGACGTCAACTCCGAGGCGGCCCAGCAGGCGTGGGACGTCTGGTATCGCATGTACCCGTACGTGAACGACAACTGGGTCACCTACAAGATGGTGAACGACGCCATGCTGCGGGAGGAGACCTGGATCGCCATCACCCACGTGGCCCGGGCCGGGATGGTGTACCTCACCGATCCCAGCAAATTCACCCTCGCCCCCGTCCCCTTCGGCTCCGTGGACCGGGGGAGCGTGGCGGGGAACAACTCCCTGGCTCTGGCCGAGTACGCCCCGCACCGGGATCTGGGCCTTAAGTTCATCGAGTTCATGACCCGGCCGGAGATCCAGGCCCGGATCGCCCAGGGGGTGTCCTTCAACCCGGCGGTGGCCGAGGCCGTTAGGTACATCCCGCCGGGCCCCGCCCGCGACATCATCGAGGTGGCCAACATCGGTATGTCCGGTCGGGTGGCGTTCATCCCCGGCCCCACCGCCGAGGGCGGTGACTGGGGCGTGGTGAAGCAGGTGTTCGAGGACGCCTTCTATTACATCTGCGCCCGGGGCAAGGGCGTTGACCCCGTCTACCTCGACATGCAGCAGCAGATCATCGACATGCAGTACGTCGAGCCCCCTTGCCCGTAAAGGGACGAAACCGATAGACTAGGGGCGGGGAGGGAAAACCCCTCCCCGCCTTATCTAACTATGCCGGAGAAACTGGGCGGTTGGAAGACGCGGCTCGCCTCGTACTATCCTTACTATCTCATCGTGCCCGCCGTCCTCTATTACATCGCGTTCTGGGCCATCCCTGCTGCCAGCGGCGTGGCGCTGGCCTTCCAGGGCCCCCAAGGGTTCACCCTTCGCTATTTCAACTACGTGATCAGGGATCCCTACTTCTATCAAGCCCTGGTCTACACGTTCACCTTCCTGGTGATCTCGGTGACGGTGGAGTTCATCCTGGCGTTGGCGGTGGCCCTGCTCATCAACACCAATTTCAAGGGGGCGTCGCTGTTCCTGTTTGTGGCCCTCATCCCCATGGTGCTCCCCGAGATCAGCTACGGGGCCATCTGGGCCACCGGCTACGCCCAGCACGGTTGGGTGAACTCCCTGCTCGTGCACCTCGGCCTCATGGATCCCCGCACCCCCATGTCCTGGCTCGCTTATGGCAAGATCGCCCGCTGGATGACCCTGCTCATCGTTGCCGAGGCCTGGCGGGGCCTTCCCAGCGTGATGATCATCTTGCTCGCGGGGTTGCAGGGGATCTCCAAGGAATATGGGGAGGCAGCCCGCATATTCGGGGCCACCGGTTTCCAAACCTTAAGGAAGGTCACGTTGCCGCTCCTCAAACCCAGCATTCAAACCGCCCTCATCCTGCGGGCCATCGGGGCGGTGCAGATCTTCGTGATCGTGACCGTGATCTTCGGACATCGGAACCTACCGGTGCTGGTGGAGGAGGCGGTTTACTACTTCCGGGAGCTGCATCAAAAGCAATTGGGAGCCGCTTACGCCTTGATCATCATGGGGATCGTGGTCACCTTGAGCGTCCTTTACCTGTGGCTCTTCGGCTCGTTCAAGGGGGAGGAGGGGCGCGGTGAATGAGGCCACGCTGGCCCCGCAAAGGGTCGGGGTGAACTGGCGCCGGTTCACCGGGCTCACCCTCACCTATCTCGCTGTGGCCGGGATCGTCCTGTTCATCCTGGTTCCGGTTTACTTCCTGTTCATACTGGCGTTCATGTCCCGGGCGGAGGTGTACTCCTGGCCCATGCCCCTGTTCCCTCAGCAGTTTACTTTGGATAACTTCCACTTTTTCCTCACCATCAACCCCAAGATCATCCCCTCCATCTGGCGGTCCATCGAGGTGGCGGTGACCACCATCGTCATCGCCCTGTCCATCGGGGGGCTGGCCGGTTACTCGTTCGCACGGTTTCGGTTCCGGGGCAAGAACGCACTCAAGCTGAGCGTCCTGTTCGTACGCATGTACCCGGGGGTGGCGGTGGCCATCCCCATGGCGGTGCTGTTCATGCGCCTGGGGCTCTACGACACCCCGTTTCCCATTGCCCTGGCCCTCAACTACGGGGTGGGGAACATCGGGCTCACCATCTGGATCACGGCCAGCATCTTCCTGGGGATAAACGAGGAGCTGGAGGAGCAGGCGATGGTGCTGGGCCTGTCGCGCATGGGGGCATTTTTCCGGATTACCTTGCCCCTGGCCGCCCCGGGCCTGGCTGCCGCGGCCATCTACACGTTTATCGGGGCCTGGAACGAAGTGGTGATCGCCACCCTGATGACACAGTTCAACCCCACCCTGGCGGCCGTCACCTATCACACCGTGGCGGCGGCAGCAGGGGCGCTGCACCTCCAGAGTGCTGGGGGGGCGTTCATGGCCTTTCCCGCCCTCATCTTCACGTTCATCATCAAGCGGTACATAATCCAGATGTGGGGAGGGGTCCGGATCTGATGACGAGGCGACCATGGCACAGGTAAGGCTGGAAAAGGTAAGCAAGCGGTTCGGCAAGCGGGTATGGGCGGTGCGGGAGTTCGACCTCCGGGTCGCGGACCGGGAGTTCCTGGTGCTGTTGGGCCCCTCCGGCTGTGGCAAGACCACCACCCTCAGGATGATCGCCGGGCTGGAGCAGCCTACGGCCGGTCTCATCTACATCGGGGAGCGGCTGGTGAACCTCGTCCCCCCTCGCGACCGGGACATCTCCATGGTGTTCCAGTCCTACGCCGTGTGGCCGCATATGAAGGTGTACGACAACATCGCCTTCGGGCTCCGCTATGGCCGCCGGAAGAAGGGCTTCTCCAAGGCCGATGTGGACCGGGTGGTGCACGAGGTGGCGAGGCTGGTGCGCATCGAGGAGCTGCTCGACCGCTATCCCACCCAGCTTTCCGGCGGGCAGCGCCAGCGGGTGGCGTTGGCAAGGGCGCTGGCGGTCAAACCCCAGGTGTTCCTGTACGACGAGCCCCTGTCCAACCTCGATGCCAAGCTGAGGATCCAAATGCGCACCGAGCTCAAATACATCCATGAACAGGCAGGCGCCACTTCCATTTACGTGACCCACGACCAAGCTGAGGCCATGAGCATGGCGGACCGGATCATGGTGATGCGGCAGGGCCAGGGGGCACAGCTGGGGTCCCCGAACGAGATCTACTTCCGCCCCGCCAACCAGTTCGTGGCCGGGTTTATCGGCACCCCGCCCATGAACATGCTGGAGGTGGAGGTCGAGGAGGATGGCGGGGGGCTTATGCTCGTCTCCCCCCACTTCCGGATCCCCCTGGAGGGGGAGACCGCCGCGGCGGTGAAGGGGAGAGGGGTGCGCCAGGCGGTACTGGGGGTGCGGCCCGAGGATGTGGCCGTGTCCCTGGAGGGGGGCGATTTCCCCGCCCGGGTGTTTGTGGTGGAGCCACAGGGGCCCCAGCAGATCCTGTCCTTCAAGCTGGACGAGGCCCTGATCCTGAAGTCCCTGGCCAGCGCCGACCTCCCCGTCTCTCCCGGTCAACAGGTGTGGCTGTCATTCCATCGAGACCGCCTGCATCTCTTCGATCGGGACAGCGGGGTGCGGATCAACTGAGGCGGGCTTTCTTCCCTGAACCATGGTCCGTATCGGGCTTTGCCATTACAAGGTAGGGGGGACGGACGGCGTATCCCTGGAGATGGAGAAATGGAAGGTCGCCCTGGAGCGCCTGGGGCACGAGGTGGTCCTGTGCGGCGGGGAGCTGGGCACCGCGCAAGGCCATCTGATCCCGGAACTTTTCCACCATCGGCCGGACACGGAGCGTATCCGCTATAACGCCTTCAAGTCGTTGCGGGACTGGGATGAGCTGGGGCTCACCAGGGAGATCTTCTCCCTGACCGACCGGATCCAAGGGGGGCTGGAGGAGTTCGTGGACCGGTACTCCATCGATGTCCTGATCCCGAACAACATCTGGTCGCTGGACGGGAACCTGGCGGCGGCCATGGCCTTCACGCGGGTGGTCGAGGCCAAAAGGGTCCCGGCGGTGGGGCACCACCACGACTTCTTCTGGGAGTGGTTCCGCGGGAATGTTCCCACCTGCCGGGCGGTGCGGGAGCTGGCGAACCAGTATCTTCCGCCGGATACAGCGGGGCTTAAGCACTTGGTGATCAACCGGATCGCCCAGGGGCAGCTCCAGCGCCGGCGGGGGATTTCGGCATGGGTGGTGCCGAACGTGTTCGACTTCTCCGCCCCGCCCTGGGAGCCGGACCACTACAACCGGGACTTCCGGGAGCGGATCGGGGTGGAGGTCCGGGATGTGCTGGTGCTTCAGGCCACCCGGGTGGTCACACGGAAGGGGATCGAGCTGGCCATTGATCTCGTGGCCGAACTCTCCCGGCCCCGTTACTTGGCCCGGCTGCGCCGGGCCGGGCTGTACGACGGACGCCCCTTCGGCCGGGAAAGCCGGATCGTGTTAGTCCTGGCTGGCTACTCCGAGGACCCGAGCGGGGAGTACCTGGAGCTCCTGAGGAGGAAGGCCGAGCGCGCCGGGATAGAGATCCGCTACATCTCGGAGCTGGTACGGGCCCGGCGCACCCACGAGGACGGGGAGAAGCGCTATTCCCTGTGGGACTGTTACGTCCACGCTGACCTGATCACCTACCCCTCCTATTATGAGGGCTGGGGGAACCAGTTCCTGGAGGCGGTGTTCGCCCGCCTCCCGCTGGTGATGTTCGAGTACCCGGTGTACAAGACCGATATCAAGGGGAAGGGATTTCAGGTGATCTCCCTCGGGGACAGGATCGCCGGGCGGGACGAGCTGGGGTTGGTGCGGGTGGATCAGGACCAATTGAGGAGGGCTGCTGAGGCCGTGGTGCGGGTGCTCACCGATCCTGGCGTAAGACAACGGATGGTGGAGCACAACTTCCGCCTGGGGAAGGAACACTACAGCCTGGAGAGCCTGGAGGGATACCTGTACACCGGGTTGGGGGAATACCTGAGGTAAGGCGTGGCTGCCCTGCTGCCCGCCTGGAGACCCTGAGCCGCTGTCCCGGCGGGCACCCTTTCGGTTCGTAGCTTCCCGGGGCGGGTTGACCCGGGGGCGTCCCCGTGTTAAAATGCAAATGATGATCATGAGAGACGAGGTAGGGCCGGCCTGGCGCTGGACACGGCAGCGGAAGGTGATCGTGGCCGCCCTCCAGGGGCGAACCGACCACCCCACCGCCGAAGAGCTTTACCACCAACTCAAGGCCACGGAGGCCCAGGTCAGCCTGGCCACCGTGTACCGCAACCTCAGGGCCCTGGTCCGGGAAGGCAAGTTGCGGGAGCTAAAGGGCCCCGGCCCTGATCGGTTCGATCCCGATACCTCCCCCCATTACCACTTCCGCTGCAGCCGCTGTGGACGGGTGTTCGACGTGGAAACGCGGTATCGGGAGGAGTTAAACCGGGTAGACCTGGGGCCGGGATTTCAGGTGCTCGGGCACGAGCTCGTCTTCTGGGGCCTGTGCCCGGACTGTAAAAGGGGAAAGGAGGGGGAATGGCAAGGGTAGCACAGGAGATGGTGGAGCGGGCCGGGGTGGACGTGGACACCCTGGTGGAGCTTTTGGTGAAGAACGCCGCCGCCGAACTCACCACCTACTACTATTACACCATCCTACGGGCGAACCTGATCGGCCTCCAAGGGGAGTCCCTGAAGGAGATCGCTGAGGTGGCCCGCATCGAGGATCGGAACCACTTCGAGGCGTTGGTGCCCAGGATCTACGAGCTGGGGGGTAAACTCCCTCAGGACATGGTGGAATTCCACAACCTTTCCGCCTGTCCCCCGGCCAAGCTGCCCGCGGATCCCACCGACGTGATGGCCATCCTCAAGGTTCTGGTGGAGGCGGAGCGCTGCGCGGTGCGGGGCTACACCCACATCTGCGACCTGACCGCCGGCAAGGACCACCGCACCTACGACCTCGCCCTGGCGATCCTGAACGAGGAGATCGAGCACGAATCCTGGTTCTCCGAGTTCCTGGGGGAAGGCCCCTCGGGCCACTTCATGCGCCGGGGGGAGACATCGCCGTTCGTGTCCAAGTTCCTGAGGTAGATGCGGGAGTTCACCCTGGAAGAGCTGGCGCGGTTCGACGGCCGGGACGGCCGGCCCGCTTACGTGGCCTATGCCGGGGTGGTGTACGACGTCACGACGAGTTTCCTGTGGCAAGGAGGCCGGCACCAGGTCCTGCACCGGGCCGGCCAGGACCTCACGGAGGCTTTGGCCCAGGCCCCCCACGGCCAGGAGCTCCTGGAGAAATTCCCCGTGGTGGGGACATTGAAAGGAGAAGTGGATGCGTGAGATGACCGAGGGGAACCTGAAAGCGGCGTTTGCCGGCGAGTCCCAGGCCCACATGCGCTACCTCATCTTCGCCGAGGTGGCCGAGACGGAGGGCAAGCCCAACATCGCCCGGCTCTTCCGCGCCATCGCCTACGCCGAACAGGTCCACGCCCAAAATCACCTGCGGGAGCTCGCCGGCGTCAAGGATACCCCGGGGAACCTGGAGGAGGCCATCGCCGGGGAGACCTTCGAGGTGGAGGAGATGTACCCCGCCTACGACGCGGTGGCGGACCTCCAGGGGGAGAAAGGGGCAAAGCGCTCCATCCACTACGCCCTGGAAGCGGAGAAGATCCACGCCGAGATGTACCGGAAGGCCAAGGAGGCCGCGGCGGCCGGCAGGGACATCGATCTCCCCACCGTCTACATCTGCCCGGTATGCGGCTACACCGTGGAGGGCGAGGCCCCGGAGTACTGTCCGGTGTGCGGCGCCACCCGCGATAAATTCAAATCCTTTTAGGAGGTGAGCGGTATGTGCGAGACAAACTGTGATCAGGGCATGCCCTTGATCGGCGATAGGTTCCCAGAGTTGGAGGTCCAGACCACCCACGGAAAACTGAAGCTGCCCGATGCCTTCAAGGGCAAATGGTTCGTGCTCTTTTCCCATCCGGCGGACTTCACCCCGGTGTGCACCACCGAGTTCGTGGCGTTCCAGAAGCGCTACGATGAGTTCAAGAAGCTGGACTGTGAGCTGATCGGCCTCTCCATCGACCAGGTCTTCTCCCACATCAAGTGGGTGGAGTGGATCAAGGAGAAGCTGGGGGTGGAGATCCAGTTCCCCATCATCGCCGACGACACCGGCCGCGTGGCCTGCCGGTTGGGGCTCATTCACCCCGGCAAGGGTACCAACACGGTGCGGGCGGTGTTCGTGGTGGACCCGGAGGGGACGGTGCGGGCCATCCTCTATTACCCCCAGGAGCTCGGGCGCAACATGGACGAGATCCTGAGGATGGTCAAGGGGTTCCAGGTCTCCGATCGGGAGGGGGTGGCCATCCCGGCGGGCTGGCCCGAGAACGAGCTCATCGGCGACGGGGTGATCATCCCGCCGGCGTCCGACGTGAAGACGGCGGCCGAACGCCCCAAGCAGTACCAATGCTACGACTGGTGGTTCTGCCACCGGAAGCTTTCCGGTTGAAGGAGGGTAGATGATCGAAAGCAGGATGGAAGAGGCTCTGAACGCGCAGATCAACGAGGAGCTGTTCTCGGCCTATCTGTATCTAGCCATGGCCGGCTACTTTCACGACCAAGGGCTGGAAGGGATGGCCCGTTGGATGGAGCTCCAGGCCAAGGAAGAGCTGGAGCACGCCCTCAGGATCTTCCGCCACCTGGT